>DASWQB010000262.1:0-2768 GCA_036398335.1 Afipia sp.
ACCCTTGCCCTTCTCGGTTTGACCGCCATTGCCGGGATCATCGCCGCGTCGCCAGCCCATGCCTATGACCGGCGCTACTGCATGATCGGCAACGGATATAATTTCCCGGGCTATTGTGCCTACGATACCTACGCGTCATGCATGGCATCCGCCTCCGGGTTCGCGGCTTATTGCAACGTCAACCCCCGCTTCGCTTTCGATCCGCAGGCCGGCAGCCGCAAATCGCGGGACGGCCTTAATCTGTCGCCGCTCCTTTTTGGCCCGCAAGGCGCTCTGCAGTAACAGCCGCTACAACGCGAGGCGGGGATAAACTTCCAGAGATCCGCGCCAGATCATGTCGCCCGCTACATAGAGAATGACCGCGAGGCCGACATAGGCGATCCAGCGGTGTTTCTCCAAAAGCCGGGCGATGAACGACGCCGCCGCGCCCATCATCGCGATCGACAGCAACAGCCCGAACACGAGAACGGTTGGATGCTCGCGCGCCGCGCCGGCCACCGCCAGCACGTTGTCCAGCGACATCGACACGTCGGCAACAATGATCTGCCAGGCGGCCTGCCCCAGCGTCTTGCGCGGCGCGCCCTCCCCGATCGCTGCGGCCCCTATGCTGTGAGCGTGATCGCGCGAGGCACGCAGCTCGCGCCACATCTTCCAGCACACCCAAAGCAGAAGGACGCCGCCCGCGAGCAACAGGCCGACGATTTGCAGCAATTGCGTGGTCAGTCCCGCGAACACGATACGCAGCAGCGTCGCCGCGCCGATGCCGATCAGGATCGCCTTGTTGCGCTGCGCCTGCGGCAGGCCCGCGGCGGCCAGACCGATGACGATGGCGTTGTCGCCCGCCAGCACGAGATCGATCAGCACGACCTGAAAAAATGCGGCGATGACGTCGGCGGTGAAATAGCTCGCGATGGAATTCAACATGGACCGGGCTCCCTAAAACAAAGGAAGAGCGGCCGCCACTCATGAAACAGAATCAATTCTCGCGAGCGTCCCGCCTGTCGGGCGGACATCGCATCGCGCGGATTGCATGGAACGGGGCCACTCAACTGAATTCCAGTCCGACATCGCAACTTGTTAGGTTGCCAGAGGGGCCCGGCCTGGGTTTGGACTTACATCGGCAGTTCAAGTCTTGAGTTCAAGTCTTGAGTTCAAGTCTTGGATCGTCTCGTCGGTTCGTTCTGTTACTCCTGTTGAATATTTGGATCGCGCTCGAACAAATGCTCGAACAACAGCGTCACCTGATCTGGCTCGCTGAGAACCGATGCGGCGCAGCCAGTGATGGCAAGACCGCCCGCAATGTCCCACATTGTCAGCTCCTTCGGATTCCGCGCGGACTTCACCGAGGCCGCCAGCAGCACCGTGAGCGCGGCACCGCAAAACAGCAGCAGCGCGAGCGCGGGCAGCACGAGATCCGGCTCCAGCGCCCGCACGATCAGGCCCGCCGGAACCGCGAACACGACCGTCAGCGCTGCGAGCGCAAACACCGATTGCGGCGGCACAAGCGCACCCATTCGTTCAAAGGTAAAATAGTCTTTCAGAGAATGGCGCATTCCGCCCTCCTCGCCTGCGATATATTGAAATCAAAATGCGCGCGACATTGCGGAAGGACAACCGGCGCGATGTCGCATGTCTCGCGGCGTTCAGCCGCATCTCTCAAAACGACGCAGAGAGGAACCCCGGGGCGGGCTGAGGTGAGTTCGCTCCGCTCGCAATGACGGTGAAATTATGCATGCCGAAGCGACGTGCGAATGTCGGAGTCAGACGACTATCCGCGCACGCGCAGAACGCGGCCCGCCACCGGCGGGGCGCTGGTCCATGCAGCCGCGGCGCGCGCGGCGAGTTCGCTGATCAGCCGGTCGGCATCGGCAGCCATGTTGTCAGGCGCCATGATGACCAGCCGCTCCAGCGCCCAGCGGTAGGACGAGACACGCTGTTCGACGCATTGCTGCGCCCATTGCACCACCAGCACGTTCTCGCGCATGCGCGCCTGCGCGTCGGCATATTCGCGCGCCGACAGATCGCCGACATAGCCGAGCGCCTTGTTGCGCTTGATGTCGAGATCGTTGACCTTCATCGCCAGCGGGATGAACTGGTCGATCATGGTGAAATCGTTGCGCACGTCCTCGATCAGCCCGCCGTAAGATGAAGCCTGCGAGCGATGCGGTTCGTCAATCATCCTGCGGCCATAGGCGGTGCGATCGAAAGTCAGCCCCTGCCGCCACGGCGCGGGGATCTGCTTGTAGTCGCCGAACACGCCATGCCAGGCCGGGCGCGAATGCGGCGGTTCGATGAAGTAATAGGCCATGTCGCGCAGCGCGCGCTCTTGATCGGTCAGCGCGAATTGCGATGGAACGCCGTCGAGGCTTCTGGTGGCCTCCTGGCCAACCCAGTTGTGCATGTCCTGATGATAGAAGGTCTGGCGGGTGCGGCCGAAATCATCGCCGACACAACCGATGCCGAAAACAAGCGGAATGATGAAAATCGGATTGCACATCAACGTCTCGTTTGCGCGCCAGAAACCAAATCGCGCGCCGGGAACGAGCGGCGCGAACAAAAAAGATCAGGATCGCGCCCGGCGCTTGCGGCGGCGGCCAGGTGCCGTTCCCTCTTCCGGTCCGCGTCCCCCGGCGATCTCGTCGGCGTAACGCTCGATCCGGATCACCGGAAGGATCAACACGGTGGCGCTCTGCGTGCGCGGGGCAGCCTCCATGTTTGAGCCCGAACGCCGCGTCGCCGCGCCAGCCGGAAATTCAATGATGGTGCCC
>DASWQB010000263.1:0-6142 GCA_036398335.1 Afipia sp.
ACCTGCCGCCGGTCGGCATCGGACTGTTGCAGGAAGCCGCGCTTCACGCGGGCACTCCTCTTTCGGAAATGAGTTCAGCGGCGCTCGCCGAACTCGTCAGGGCCGTGCCGGTTTCCCTGTCTGGAATTGCTCCGATCGAAAAAGCAATCTCGACAGCGGGAGGTGTCTTGTCACGCGAAGTTAATCCGCAGTTCATGCTCAATAAAATGCCGGGCATTTTTGTCGCAGGCGAGATGCTGGACTGGGAAGCGCCGACCGGCGGTTATCTGTTACAGGCATCATTCGCGACCGGTGTGGCTGCTGCCAAGGGTGTTCTGGAATTTCTCGCGCTTTAGCATTTTGAACTATGGCAACGTCGCACAAAACCGATACGCTATCGGTGAATGGCGGATCAGACAGCCATTATTGCGCTGCAAAATAAAAACTCCGGGAGTGAATAAATGAACTATCGAATGGTTTCGGCGGCTGCCGCTGCGTTGTTGTGCGGCGTTGCCTTTGCTGCGCCCGCGTTCGCGCAGGGCGTGAAGATCGGCGTGCTCAACGATCAGTCCGGCGTGTACGCCGACTACGGCGGGAAGTGGTCGGTCGAGGCCGCGCGCATGGCGATCGAGGATTTCGGCGGCACTGTTCTCGGCCAGAAGATCGAACTCGTCGATGCAGATCACCAGAACAAGCCTGACCTTGGCGTCAGCATCGCGCGGCGCTGGTATGATGTCGAGAACGTCGACATGATTACCGAGCTGACGACATCGTCGGTTGCGCTTGCGGTGCAGGATCTGTCGAAGCAGGCCAAGAAGATCGATATCGTTGTCGGCGCTGCGACGTCGCGCATCACCGGCGATGCTTGCACGCCTTACGGCTTCCATTGGGCGTTCGACACGCGCGGTCTGGCTTATGGCACGGGCGGCGCGCTCACGGAAGCCGGTGGCAATACCTGGTTCTTCCTGACCGCTGACTACGCCTTCGGTTATTCGCTCGAGAAGGACACCGCCGATATCGTCAAGTCGAAGGGCGGCACGGTGCTCGGCGCCGTTCGTCACCCGCTCAATTCGTCGGACTTCTCCTCGTTCCTGCTTCAGGCCCAGAGTTCAAAGGCCAAGGTCGTCGGCCTTGCCAACGCCGGTCTTGATACCGCGAACGCCATCAAGCAGGCCGCCGAATTCGGTATCGTCGCGGGCGGCCAGAAAATGGCCGGTCTTCTCATGACGCTTGCGGAAGTGCACGGCCTCGGCCTGAAAGCGGCGCAGGGACTGGTACTGACTGAGGGCTATTACTGGGATCGTGACGACAAGTCGCGCAATCTCGGCGAGCGCTTCTTCAAGCGCACCGGGCGTATGCCGAACATGATCCAGGCAGGCACTTACTCGGCCGTGCTGTCCTATCTGAAGGCGGTCAAGGCTGCCGGCACCAAGGACGCGGAGACCGTCGCCAAAAAGCTGAAGGAGCTGCCGGTCAACGACGACTTCGCGCAAGGCGGCAAGGTTCTGGCGAACGGCCGCATGGTGCATGACCTCTATCTGTTCGAGGTCAAGAAGCCCGAGGAAAGCAAGAAGCCGTTCGACTATTACAAGCAGCTTGCGGTTGTCCCCGGCGATCAGGCGTTCTTCACTGCGGCTGAAAGCGGCTGTCCGCTGACCAAGTAAGACAGCGTTATAGGTCAAACATCATCCGCGTCCGGTAAGCCGGGCGCGGATTTCCTTTGCGCGTTGTCTTTTCAATGTGCGCTAGAAAGGCGTGGCCAGGGGCTGACGGACGATGTAGGTCGGCGCCACGCGATATGCGTTGCCCATGTAAAAGATGGCGGCGCAGGTAAACAACAAAACAATCGCCACCGCGATCATGGCTACCAAGGGGTGGTCATTACCGTTGCCGTGATGGTCATCGACATGAAGACTCATTGAGGTGTCTCCTCAACCGTAACTATATCTCAATTACACCTGAACTTCACGGATTCAATTGATCCATCACAAGCCGCGGCCGCAAGGCTGTCATCGCAAATGCACCGCAATAGCTGCGGCGCAGCAATTTATTTATTAAAGCGTCTCTCCGATTTCCTCGCGAAGGATTTCAAGTGCGAGCCATTTCTCCTCGGTCGCATCCAGTTCTGCCTGGGCCTTCGCCATCGCGGACGAGGCTGCATCGAAGGTCTTGCGGTCTTTGGTGAAAAGCTGCGGATCGTCGAGCTGGGTTTGATAGCGCGCGATGTCCTTTTGCAGTTTGGCCATGGTTTTGGGCAGCGTTTCCAGCGCATGCTTCTCGTTGAAATTGAGGCGTCGCTTGCTGCCGCCGGACAATGCGGGCGCGGGCTTTGCTTCTTTGATTTCCTGTTTGGTTTCTTGCCTGGTTTCTTGCGCCGAGGCAGCAGCCTTGATTGCCTTCTCTTTCAAATCTTCGCCGCGTTGCGCCAGCATGTCGCTGTAACCGCCGGCATATTCGATCCACTTGCCGTTGCCTTCCGGCGCGATCACCGACGTCACAACGCGGTCGAGGAAGTCGCGGTCATGGCTGATGAGGATGACGGTGCCGTCATAGTCGCCGAGCATGTCTTCCAATACGTCGAGCGTTTCCAGATCGAGATCGTTGGTCGGCTCGTCCAGCACCAGAAGATTGGACGGCTTGGCGAGCGCGCGCGCCAGCATCAATCGCCCGCGCTCGCCGCCGGACAGAACTTCGAGAGGGGTGCGCATCTGCTCGCGTGCGAACAGGAAGTCCTGCATATAAGCCACCACGTGCTTCGGCTTGCCGCCGACCATCACGCTGTCGCCGCGCCCGCCGGTCAGAGCTTCGGCCAGCGTCGATTTCGGATCGAGGCTTTCGCGGTGTTGGTCGAGTGTCGCCATCTCGATGTTTGCGCCAAGACGGATGGTGCCGCTGTCCGGCGTGTCCGCGCCGGTGAGCATATTGATGAGCGTGGTCTTGCCCGCGCCGTTCGGGCCGACAATGCCGATGCGGTCGCCGCGCGCGACACGGATCGAGAAATCGTCCACGATAGCGCGTTCGCCGTATGATTTTCCGATGTGTTTGGCCTCGATCACCAGCTTGCCGGACGTCTCAGCCTCGGCGGCGGCGAGCGTCGCCTTGCCGGTTGCCCCGCGATAATTGCGTCGCTGGTCGCGCAATTCGAACAGATTGCCGAGGCGCTTGACGTTGCGCTTGCGCCGACCGGAGACGCCGTAACGCAGCCAGTGCTCTTCGGCGACGATCTTGCGGTCGAGCTTGTGCTGATCGCGCTCTTCCTCGGCGAGCACCTCGTCTCGCCACTCCTCGAATGCGGCGAATCCCTTTTCGATCCGTCTTGTCTGGCCGCGGTCGAGCCAAACCGTGGCGCGCGACAGATTGGACAGGAAGCGGCGGTCATGGCTGATCGTCACCAGCGCGCTGCGGCGGCTGGCAAGTTCACCCTCTAGCCACTCGATGGTGAGAAGATCGAGATGGTTGGTTGGCTCATCGAGCAGCAGAATGTCGGGCGAGGGGGCGAGCACACGCGCCAGCGCGGTCCGGCGCGCCTCGCCACCGGACAGATGTGCTGGGTCTTCGGTGCCGGTGAGCCCGAGCTGTTCAAGCAGATATTGAGCCTCATAAGAATCGTCGCCCGGATTGGCTCCGGCCTCGACATAAGAGAGCGTCGTGGCAAAGCCTGAAAAGTCCGGCTCCTGCGGCAGGTAACGCACGGTCGCACCGGGCTGCACGAAGCGGCTGCCGCGATCGGGATCGACGAGACCTGCGACGATTTTCAAAAGCGTCGATTTGCCCGAACCGTTGCGCCCGATCAGGCAGACGCGTTCGCCCGCCGACACGCTGAGCTCGACACTCGACAATAGGGGCGTGCCGCCAAAGGTGAGCGCGATGTCTTTGAGCTGGATGAGAGGAGGAGCCATGTTCTTCTTTTATGAGGTCTGTTGTTGTGCGCGCAGGATGCGCCGGATCGTCTGGTCAAGGCTTGATAGAAAAGCGGAACGGTCGCGTGGGAGAAATCCGCGCGGACCGCCGGTGACTTCACCGCTGGAGCGCAAGTCGGTCATCAGGTTGCGCACCGCAAGCGTCATGCCGATGGACTGCTCGGTGAACGGCTTGCCATTCGGCGCGATCACGTCGGCGCCGCTTTTGACGCAGCGCGCGGCCAGCGGAATGTCGGATGTAATCACGATATCGCCCTTTCGTGCGCGTTCCGCAATCCAGTCGTCAGCAGCGTCCATGCCGGATCCGGCGGCGATGCGCTCGATCAGTGGATGGTCCGGCACACGGATGAAATTGCCGGCGACCACGCTGACCGACCATCGATGGCGTTCCGCGACACGATAAATCTCATCTTTGACGGGGCAGGCGTCCGCATCGACATAGATTCGCATCGCTGGTTCCGTCATTTTGCAGTGCGATAACATCCCGCCGCCAATGAGAACAGGAAAAACCGCGCTCCCAGTGGTTTTATGACAGCAACGTAAGCCTTGTTGCGCACAGCAATGCGGCGCTGTTACAGTTGGTGTGAATGGAAATCACAGTGCCGCCGCGAGGCCGGGCGCAGAGATGGATTAAAATGCCGGAGGACGTGCAGTCGCGTGTCGGCAATGCGCCGCGCGCCGCTCTGCTGACCCAACCGCCTCGCGAGATAGCGCCGGGCGCTACTCCGGCCTATGCCGCAATCGATCTTGGAACCAATAATTGCCGGCTTCTGATCGCGCGGCCTTCTGCCGACGGCTTCCGCGTCATCGATTCGTTTTCGCGTATCATTCGTCTCGGTGAGGGAATTTTGTCCACCGGTCGCATCAGCGATGCCGCGCTTGAGCGGGCTGTCGGCGCACTGACGATCTGCCGCGACAAGATCGATGCGCGCGGCGTCCATCGGCTGAGGGCCATCGCAACCGAAGCCTGCCGTGCGGCCGACAACGCCGATGCTTTTCTGGCGCGTATCGAGCAGGACGCAGGCATCGCGCTCGAGATTGTCGACCGCGAAACCGAATCGACATTGGCCGCGATGGGTTGCTCGCCGCTTCTCGATGAGAAGGCGCCGGGGGCGATCCTGTTCGACATCGGTGGTGGTTCAACCGAAGTGATGAAAATCGAGCGGCCCGAAGGACAACTCCACGCACCCCCGATCAAGGGGCCGTGGATTTCTTTGCCGCTTGGCGTCGTGACGCTGGCGGAAAAATTCGGCGGCATCGATGTCACGCCGCAATCCTACGCCGCGATGATCGAGGAGGTGGCCAAGCATCTTGCGCCGTTTGCCTCCGCGCACGGCGATCATCTCGAAAACATGCATCTCCTGGGAACGTCCGGCACGGTGACGACGGTGGCGGGAGTCTATCTTGGCCTCGAACGTTATGACCGCCGCCGGATCGACGGCGTGTGGATGAGCGAAGACGCCATTACCCGCGCCATCGCGCAATTGATGGCAATGAGTTACCGCGAGCGCAGTGCGAATGTTTGCATCGGTGCCGACCGTGCCGATCTTGTGCTGGCCGGTTGTGCTATCCTCGATGCCATCCGCAGGGCATTTCCGCTGCCGCGGCTGCGGGTCGCCGATCGCGGGTTGCGCGAGGGCATGCTGGTGCAGATGATGCGCCAAGACGGGTTCGCGCAGGCGGTTTAGGAATTTAAATGGCGAAAGATGATACCGGCCGGCTGCACGTCACGGTCAAGAGCGGCGGCAAGCGCAAATTGTCATCAAAGCTCTGGCTCGAACGGCAGCTCAACGATCCTTATGTGGCGCAGGCCAAGCGCGACGGGTATCGCTCGCGCGCGGCCTACAAGCTGCTCGAACTTGACGACAAGTATCGCCTGCTGAAAATGAACCAGTCGGTGGTCGATCTCGGCGCGGCGCCCGGCGGCTGGAGCCAGATCGCGGCCAGACGCGTTGGCGCGGCCGAAGGCCAGGGAAAAAATAAAGGCAAGGTCGTGGCTATCGATCTTCTGGAGATGCCGGAAATTCCCGGTGTCACTTTCGCGCAGCTCGATTTTCTCGCTGATGATGCGCCGGTAAAATTGCGGACAATGCTCGGCGGCGGCGCCGATGTGGTGATGTCGGACATGGCGGCGAACACCACCGGCCATCGCAAGACCGATCAGTTGCGGATTTTGGGATTGGTTGAAGGCGCTGCGGCGTTCGCCTGCGAAGTCCTCAAGCCCGGCGGCACGTTTCTGGCCA
>DASWQB010000264.1:0-4279 GCA_036398335.1 Afipia sp.
CAAGGTCAACGACCAGCTCACCGAGAACGATTTCTATCGGCGCGACCATCGCCTGATCTACAGGGCGGTGCGCGAACTGGCCGAGAAAGGCCGGCCGTTCGACGTCGTGACCCTGGGCGAATTGTTCGAATCGCAGGGCAAGCTGGAGCAGGTCGGCGACGGTGCCTACCTGATCGAGCTCGCCAGCACCACGCCTTCGGCCGCCAATATCGCCGCATATGCCGAAATCGTGCGCGACAAGGCGGTGCTGCGGCAGCTGATCGAGGTTGGCACCACCATCGTCAACGATGGCTTCCAGCCGGAGGGACGCGAGAGCGTGGAGCTGCTGGCGTGCGCCGAGAAGGCGGTGTTCAAGATCGCCGAGGCCGGCGCGCGTGGCCGGACCGATTTCGTGGCGATGCCCGGGGCGCTGAAAGATGCCTTCGAGGAGCTGCGCAGCCGCTTCGAGAACGGTGGCAACATCACTGGCCTGCCGACCGGCTACAACGATTTCGACGCGATGACCGCCGGCCTGCAGCCGACCGACCTGATCATCCTGGCGGCGCGTCCGGCGATGGGCAAGACCACCTTCGCGCTGAACATCGCCGAATACGCCGCGATCAAGTCCAAGAAGGGCGTGGCGGTGTTCTCGATGGAAATGTCGGCCTCGCAGCTGGCGATGCGCCTGATTTCGTCCAATGGCCGCATCAATGCGCAACGGCTGCGTACCGGCCAGCTCGAGGACGAGGACTGGGCGCGCGTCACCGGCGCGATCAAGATGCTGAAGGAAACCAAGATCTTCATCGACGACACGCCGGGCGTGTCGCCGGAAGTGCTGCGCTCCAAGTGCCGCCGATTGAAGCGCGAGCACGACCTGGGCCTGATCGTGATCGACTATCTGCAGCTGATGTCGGTGCCGGGCAACAGCGAGAACCGCGCAACCGAAATTTCGGAGATCTCGCGCTCGCTCAAGGGCCTGGCGAAGGAGCTGAACGTACCCGTGATCGCACTGTCGCAGCTCAACCGCTCGCTGGAAACGCGTACCGACAAGCGCCCGGTGATGGCCGACTTGCGCGAATCCGGCGCTATCGAGCAGGACGCGGACATGATCGTGTTCATCTATCGCGACGACTACTACAACAAGGAAAACTCGCCGGACAAGGGCCTGGCCGAGATCATCATCGGCAAGCACCGTGGTGGTCCGACCGGCTCGTGCAAGCTCAAGTTCTTCGGCGAGTACACCCGTTTCGACAACCTGGCGCACGATTCGGTAGGCAGCTTCGAGTAAGCCGCGCCCGGGCTGTGTGCAACTGGGCGCGGCTGCGCGGGAGTAGGTGACGGCAGGTGGACGCGTGATGACGAGCGCGACAGTGTCGGTGCGTTAAGGTTCCCGCTCCCGTTTGCGGCGTTTTCCCGGAGATCGAATGAGCCACGCCATCGTCTGGTTCCGCCGCGACCTGCGGCTGGACGACCATGCCGCGCTGGGTGCGGCGATCGATGCCGGTCATGTGCCCATCCCGATCTATATCCACGCGCCGGAGGAGGAGGGTGACTGGGCTGCGGGAGCGGCCTCGCGCGCATGGCTGCATCGCGCGCTGCTGGCCTTGCAGGTGGAACTGCGAACACGGGGTTCAGATTTGCTGGTGCGCCGGGGCGGCAGCCTCGAAACGCTGGAGCGAATCATCGCCGAGACCGGTGCGGTAGCGGTGTATTGGCATCGCCGCTACGAGCCCGCTGTGCAGATGCGTGATGCCACCGTCAAACGTGCATTGCGCGAGCAGGGCGTGACTGCGGAGAGCTTCAATGGCGCCTTGTTGTTCGAGCCATGGAACCTGGCCACCGGGCAGGGCGCCCCGTATCGGGTATTTACCCCGTTCTGGCGCAACGCATTGACCCGGTGGAGTCCGCCGACGCCGCTGGCGCCGCCGCAGCGATTGCCGGCGCCGCCGCCGACATTAAGCAGCGATCAGATCGAGCTGGGGCTGCGTCCTGCACGCGGTTGGGACGCCGGCTTCTGGGAGCATTGGCGCCCTGGGCCGGCGGGTGCCGATGAGGCGTTGGAGGTATTCGTCGAGGGGGCACTAAGCAATTACCCGCAGGGGCGCGATCGTCCTGATCGCAGCGGTACCTCGCTGCTGTCGCCGCATCTGCATTTCGGCGAGCTCACGCCGTGGCGCATCTGCGCCGAACTGGAGAAGCATCGCTGCGCGGCCAATGCTGCGCAGATCGATGGCTATATCCGGCAACTGGGGTGGCGCGAGTTCGCCCATCACCTGTTGCATCATTTTCCGGAAAGCGTCGATCGCAACCTCAATCCGCGCTTCGATACGTTCGCGTGGTCTACCGCACCCGAAGCGCTGGAGGCGTGGCAGCGCGGGCGTACCGGCATTCCCATCGTCGATGCCGGCATGCGCGAACTCTGGCATACCGGCTGGATGCACAGCCGTGTGCGCATGCTCGTTGCCAGCCTGCTGTGCAAGCATCTGCGCGTGCATTGGCGAACCGGCGCGCGCTGGTTCTGGGATACCTTGGTGGATGCGGATCTGGCCAACAACACGCTGGGCTGGCAATGGGTAGCGGGCACCGGGGCCGATGCGGCACCGTATTTCCGCATTTTCAATCCGGTGACGCAGGCGCAGAAATTCGACCCCGATGCGCGCTACATCGCCCGCTGGGTACCGGAGCTGGCCGGGCTTGCATCCCAGGAACGCTTTGCGCCATGGCTGTATCCGCAGTCGCTGGCGCGGCACGCGCCGGATTATCCGCGCGTGCCCATCGTCGATCTTGCACAGGGGCGCGAAGCGGCATTGTCGGCCTATGCACGCACGCGCGGCTGAACCTGCGCCGGTAAACGTTTTCCTGAATGCGGGTAGAAGCCGAGTGCTGTTTTGGCGGTTTTCTCATACCGCAATCGCGTGCGGCTGTTTATGCTCGGGGCCGAGATCAGAGCCGGCCCGGCCGGCGAAAAGGAGAAGAACCATGTTCCGAGCAGCCAGCAAATGCGTCTCCGTTGCGTTGGTCAGCACTCTCACGCTTTCCGCCTGCGCCACCGGCGGCTCCTATGTGCAGAGCGACCAGAACGGCAATTCCACGCAGCAGCAGAACCGTACCGGACGCAGCGCATTGATCGGTACCGCCGTAGGCGTGGTGGCAGGTTTGCTCACCGGCGACAGCGCCACCGAGCGTCGCCAGCACGCGATGATCGGCGCCGGTATCGGCGCGCTCAGCGGTGCGGCGGTCGGTAACTACCAGGATCGCCAGGAGCGCGCGCTGCGCGAGCGCACCGCCAACACCGGTATCGACGTGCAGCGCGAGGGTGACAACATCACGCTCAATCTGCCCGACGGCATCACCTTCGATTTCGGCAAGTCTGCGCTGAAGCCGCAGTTCTACTCGGCGCTCAATGGCGTGGCATCGACGTTGAAGGAATACAACCAGACGATGATCGAAGTGGTCGGCCATACCGACAGTGTCGGCAGCGACGCGGTCAACCAGCGCCTTTCCGAGCAGCGCGCCAGTTCGGTGGCGCAGTATCTGGCAGGGCAAGGCGTGCAGCGCGAGCGCATGGAGACGCTGGGTGCCGGCAAGAACTATCCGATTGCCGACAACGGCACCGATGCGGGCCGCGCGAAGAATCGCCGTGTCGAGATCCGCTTGATCCCGCTGCGCGCGGACGGCAGCAACGCTTCCGGCGTGCATTGATCCGCTGCGGTTGCAAGCAAAGAAAGGCCGCGTAAGCGGCCTTTCTTCATTGGGGGCATGCTCGTGCACACGGGTTGCGGCGGTGTGCCGATCAGCGCTATCGGATCCGCGTCGTTGCGCGGCATCCGGCAGCTCTGATCATGCCGTGACGGTTTCCAGGATGCGCTTGCCTTCCGAGCGCGCCTGGCCTATCTCGCTGCCGCATTCGGTCTCCGTCTCAGCGTAGGCCTGTTGTCCGGCGATCTTGGCCGCGGGGCATTGCGTCAGCATGTAGTCGGCATCGAAGTTGAGTCTGTCGACCAGAAAATCGACAAAGACGCGCACCTTCGGCGAGACCAGCCGGCCGCCGGCGAACACCGCATTGAAATCGACTTCCGGACCGGTCCAGCCGGCCAGCACACGGCGCACCATGCCGGCTTGCATGTAGGGTTTTGCCATGACATCGCCGGTCAGCAGCAGGCCTTCGCCACTCACCACCGCACCGTTTAGGGCCGCCGGATCGTTGGCTACCATCAGTGGATTGACCGGGAATTCGCGCAGCTCGGCGCCATCGCTGAGCGACCAGAAGAAGCGGTTGTTGTGGATGTTGCGATTCTTG
>DASWQB010000265.1:0-3125 GCA_036398335.1 Afipia sp.
AGCCGCCGATCATGAAGATGTCGCCATGGGCGAAATTGATCATGCCGATGATGCCGTAGACCATGGTGTAGCCGATAGCGATCAGCCCGTATATCGAGCCGAGCACGAGGCCGTTGATGAGTTGCTGGGCGAAATATTCCATGGCTGCCGTGTTGAGCATAAAACATCGGTCACGTCGAAGGCTCCGGCAGCCAAGACGTTGGATCGTTACAATTTTTAACAGCGGGAACCGGGCGCGGCAACAGCATGCCGCGCCGCACAAGATTCTATCCACTTGGGAGAGTTCGGCCCTGAAGCCGCGGCGTATTCACGCGGTTGTCAGCGCAGAAGATCACGATTTCAGGTTCCACCGGAACGAGATGCTGGGTCGGGAGATTAGCAACCCGTTCAACAGGAGGTCACAAATGTCGAACCAGAACCAGAACAACCAGAACCAGAACAACCAGGGCCAGCAGAACCAAGGCCAGCAGAACCAGGGCGGCAACAAGCCGGGCCAGCAGGGCGGCGGGCAGAAGCCCGGCCAGCAGCAGCAGAACCCGGGCGGCGGCCAGTCGGGTCAATCCGGACAAAAGGGCGGCGGCCACTAAGCGGGCCGGTTGTCCTGAAAGGCTTGGCTCTTGGAGCATGATCCGGAAGACTGGAACCGGCTTTCCGAAAAGATCATGTTCAAACAATAAGGAAATCCCGCCGAAAGGCGGGATTTTCTGTTGTGGGTTCTTTATTCCTTGCTCTGGCCGTTAAGGTAAATAAAGGGTTAGCATTGCCGTGAGCAGTTGAGCGAGTTTACCTCGCACCGTCAGGTGACGGCACCTGCGAGGAAATGGCGATGGTAAAAGACTGGCGGCTTTCCACCTTCAACGGCGCCTTGCTGGCGGCCTATTTCATTCCGGCCTGGACCATTGCCGCTCTGAAAATCTGGATTTCGCCGGTGCGGGGGCTGTTCGATCCGTCCAATGCCGCCGCAGGTATGTTTTTCAGCGATCATTTTAGCTGGACGGGCCTGCAAACTGTCCGTTTTGCGTGGCTGCTCGCGCTTGGAAAATTCGTTGTAGCCGTGTTTTTTCTGGTGTTCCTGGTTCTGATCGTGCGTGAATCGATCCGCCGCAAGGCAAGCTGCGATGAGCCGCTCGCTTATGCGTTACTGCTCGGCAGCGTCATCAGCATGGCGAGCCTGTTGTCGGCGTCCGCGCTTGGCGAGGCGGCTGCGCTGCGGCTGCACGCCAGTGAGACGCTGGCCCTGATCGGGGCCGGGATTATCCTGCTCGTGGATACGCCGGAGCCCAAGAAGGCAACGCGAACCGATTACGTCGGCTCCTCGCTGCCCGGGACGTCCTACCAATCCTGACTTACATGTGGCGTATCGTCAGCGCTGCGTCAGAAAGCCGACCACCGCCTCGGTGAAGTCGTGCGGCTTCTCGATGTTCGATAAATGCGAGGAATCCAGCAGCGTCAGGTTGGCGCCGGGAATATGACCGCGGATGAATTCATTCATCGCAAGCGGCGTCGAAGGGTCCTGGCGCCCCGCGATCACAAGCGTCGGGCTTTTGATAAGCGGCAGGAATTCGCGGTTGTCCATTCCGGCAATCGCTTGCGACGCGCCGATATAGCCTTCGACCGGGGTCGACACCAGCATGTCGCGGATGCGCTTGACGGTGTCCGCCTCCCGCTCGCGGAAATCGCGCGTGAACCATGAAGCGATAACGCTATTAGCGATGGAGGCAACACCGCTCTGGCGGAGAACTTCGATGCGTTTGTCCCAATTTGTTTGATCCGGGAAGTAACTCGACGTGCTGGCAAGCACGATACGATCAAAGCGTTCGGGCGCGTTCGCCGCCAGCCATTGCCCCACCATGCCGCCGATAGACAATCCGCACCAATGCGTGCGTTCGATATCGAGGCCATCGAGGATCGCAAGCGCGTCCTTGGCCAGCCGTTCGATCGAATAGGGTGCGGGTGTCACATCCGAATTGCCGTGGCCACGGCGGTCATAGCGGATGATGTAAAACAACTCCTTCAGCGCCGCCATTTGCGGATCCCACATATCGAGCGTGGTGCCGAGCGAGTTCGACAGCATCAGCGCCGGTCCACTGGCGCGGCCTTCGACCTGCACATAGAGCCGGCAACCATCGTCGGCTTCAATCAGGGGCATGGAAAGAGACTCCGTGGTATTCAATATTTGGGGTCTATCCCATATTTCCGGGCTTCATCCTAGTCCGGGCAAAGCCCGTCCGGAGCGGGAGTAACCTTTACGCAAACCGTCTGGACAAATGCGTCGTTGTTCACAACATCTCGTCGAGAGAAGGACTTGCCGTTGCGCCGCCGCAAGCGCACAATCGCGACATACGCTTTGGATGTCCCGCATATGGCGGTCGACTGAACCGGGCGAAGCCTTCACATCCGGGGACTATAAGCATCCGGGGCGTGTGCGAATGCGAGGCATCTATGCTCGATCGTGACGAAGACATTCTGCAAGCTGCCGAAGACTGGGTGAAAGCCGGTCGCGGCGTCGCGCTGGCCACCGTGGTCGAGACCTGGGGCTCCGCGCCCCGTCCCTCGGGATCCAATCTGGTGATCGACGATGAAGGTACATTCCTCGGCTCCGTGTCCGGGGGCTGTGTCGAGGGCGCGGTGGTCACCGAGGCATTGGACGTGATCCTTAGCGGCAAGCCCAAAATGCTCGAATTCGGTGTTGCCGACGAAACCGCATGGAATGTCGGCTTGTCCTGCGGCGGCACCATCCGCGTTTTCGTCGAGCGCATTGGCGATGCGAAAATATCGGGCGATGCGAAGAGGTTGTCGTGAAGCACGAGACCTTGAGCGAACTTAATGCCGAACGTAGCGCGCGGCGGGCGGTGCTTCTCGTTACCGACGTCGAAAACGGCGATCAGCGCCTCGTTAAAGCCGCCGCCATCGCGGCCGATCCGTTGCACGATGAACTGGACAAGCATCTGCGCATGGGCAAGAGCGGCATGATCGAGGCGGCCGGCCGCCGCCTGTTTTTGAACGTCTACGCGCCGACCGCGCGCCTTGTCATCATCGGGGCGGTTCATATCAGTCAGGCGCTGGCGCCGCTCGCGCAATCGCTGGGCTACGACGTGTATGTCGTCGATCCGCGCACGGCGTTC
>DASWQB010000266.1:0-12676 GCA_036398335.1 Afipia sp.
GGGCCTGCGCCACAGGCGTGGATGAGGCGCCATTGGGCGCAAAGCTGTGACGGATCAGTAAGCGCAGCTACGGACGCGGCCAATGTAATTGCCGTAGGCGTCGAACTGACGGACCCAGCCGCAGCGGCGAGGGCCGTAATCGACGACATAAGCCGGCTGGGCGTAGGCGTTGTTGGCGATGGCCGCTCCGGCAAGGAGCCCCGCCGCGATCCCGAGGCCGACAGCGCCGCCATGATGGCCGGCCTGCGCCTGGTTCGTGGTGGCGGCAATGCCGCCGGTCAGAGTGAGAGCTGCAATCGCTGCTGCGGCAATTTTTGTCTTGATCGGCATGTTGATCTCCATCCGTGTCAGGTGCGGCCGGTATGGCCTGCATGCCCATGGGTGGAGGGACGGCGGGGTTCGGTTCGAAGCTTTTTGAAAAAATGGGGCTGTAGGGACACAAGCGGGATCGAATCCCATCATGCTTTTGGATTTGTCTCCAGCCGCGCCGGATCGAAGGCATGGACGTCGGCCAGCAGTTCGCAAAAGGCTTTCGCGCCATGCTCGATCAACTGGCGGCCCTTGCCGGCGCTGGCGAGCGTGGCGTCTCCGGCCGCCCCGCCGGGATGAAGATCCTGTGCTGACCAGGCAAATGGCGCGGGACGGCGGGTGGACAGCCAGTTGAATTCTTTCTCCATCGCCGCGCTCGATGGCTCGAAATTGGCGATCTTGTCCGCCCGCACGTGATGCGGGTGCGCCGCCAGCATGATCGAGGTTTCCACAGCGCCGCCATGGATGCCGTGACGCAGTTCGCTGTCGGGAAACAGCCCTTCGGGTGTGCCGAACCGGCTCCAGCCTGTGGTGACGACAAGCATGTTGTTGCGGCAGCGCAGCTCCTGCGCGACCAGCGCCATCGCATCGCTGTTGCCGCCATGGCTCGACACCATCACCAGCTTGCGCACGCCCGCGCGCGCGACGCTTTCGCCGAACGCCAGCCAGTGCCGGATGGCGACATGATAAGGCAGCGTCAGCGTGCCGGGATAGGCGATGTGTTCGGTGGACAGGCAGACTTCCTGCAAGGGCAGGAAGGTTGCGGCAATCTCACGCGCGAGTATCTCGCGCACCTTCGCCAGATACGCCTGAGCGATCATGGTGTCGGTGCCGAGCGGCAGATGCGGGCCGTGCTGTTCGGTCGCGGCCAGCGGCAGCACCGCGATCCAGTCCGCCGGTGCGGCGGCACTGATTTCGGGCCAGTAAATATGGCTCCAGTCGCGGGGCGGGTTTGTGGTTGTCATCGTGCGGGATATTTCTTTCAACCGGAATAGGCACTAAACGTAAGGTGGTGTCTCCCCGGAGTCCAATCATGGGCTGCTCACTTTTACCGCGAGCGTTAACGGCCGTATTTGTGGTTGCGTGGGCTTTTGCGTGTATTCCGACCGTGGCGCAGGCTGCGGACACCAAAACTTCGGACTCAAAGGCTCCTGACCCGAACGCCCCGGTTCAGATCACGCCGGACAAAGTGTCCTTCGGCACCAATTGGGTCGCGGAGGCCGAGCATGGGGGATTTTTTCAGGCCGTCGCCGACGGCACTTACGCGAGCTATGGCCTCGACGTCACCATCGTGCCGGGCGGGCCGAACATCAACAACCGGATTCTGCTGATCGCGGGCAAGCTCGACTTCTTCATGTCGGCGAACACGCTGCAATCGTTTGATGCGGTGGCCAACAACGTGCCGGTGGTCGCGGTGGCGGCGATGTTCCAGAAAGACCCGCAGGTGTTTCTGGCGCATCCCGAATCCAACGTGACGACGCTGGACGATCTGCGACCGCTGACGCTGTTCGTGTCCAAGGAAGGCATGCCGACCTATTTCCAGTGGCTGAAAAGCGAACACAAGTTCAGCGAGGATCACGTACGGCCCTATACTTTCAACGCGCAGCCCTTCATCGCCAACAAAAACAGCGCGATGCAGGGCTATGTCACCTCGGAGCCGTTCGCGGTGGAGCAGCAGGCCAAATTCAAGCCGACGGTGATCCTGCTCGCCGATTACGGCTTCAGCTCCTATTCGACACTGATCGAGACCCGCGCCGCGACGATCGACGAGAAGCCCGATCTGGTTCAGCGCTTCGTCGATGCGTCGATCATCGGCTGGTATCATTACCTCTACGGCGACAACAAACCCGGCAATGATCTCATCAGGAAGTTTAATCCGGAAATGACCGACGCACTTTTGCAATATTCGGTGGCGCGTATGAAGGAATACGGCATCGTCGATTCCGGCGATGCGCTGAAGGACGGCATCGGTGCGATGAGCGACGAGCGCATGGGCGATTTCTTCACCAAGATGGTGCGAGCCGGCGTGGTCCGCCGCGACCTCGACTACCGCCGGGCCTACACGTTGCGCTTCGTCAACAAGGGCGTCGGTCTCGACCTGCGGCCGGGAAAATAGCGCTGCGATGAGCGACACGGCATCCCAAGCTGCAACTCAGGCCGCAACCTTTGCCGTCAGCCTGCGCGGCGTAACCAAGACCTATGCCAACGATGTCTTGAATGGTGTCTTGGCGCTTGGTCCCATCAATCTCGATGTCCATAAGGGTGAATTCGTCTCTCTGCTCGGTCTCTCCGGCTGCGGCAAGTCCACCGCGCTGCGAATCATCGCGGGTCTCGCCGCGCCGAGCAGTGGAACGGTGCATGTTGCGCGCGGCACGCGCGGTCATATCGGCTTTGTGTTTCAGGAGCCGACATTGATGCCGTGGGCCAGCGTGCACGACAATGTCGGATTGCCGCTGAAGCTGGGGCATGTGCCGCGCATTGAAGTGACGCCGCGTATCGACAAGGTTCTGGCGCAAGTCGGCCTTTCCGAATTCGCGGCGGCGTTCCCGCGTGAATTATCCGGCGGCATGAAGATGCGGGTGTCGCTGGCGCGTGCGCTGATCACCGACCCGGATATTCTGTTGATGGACGAGCCGTTCGCGGCGCTTGACGAGATCACCCGCTTTCGTCTGAACAATGATCTTCTCGCGCTGTGGCGGACGCTGAAAAAGACCGTGATCTTCGTCACCCATTCGGTGTTCGAGTCGGCCTATCTATCGCAGCGCGTGGTGGTGATGACGCCGCGGCCCGGACGGATCACGTCGCAATTTCGCGTCGAGACGCACGAGCCGCGCGGCGAAGATTTTCGTACATCGCGCGAATATGCCGCGATCTGCCGCGAGGTGTCGGCGGCTCTGGAACGCGCGAGCGGCGAGGCGGCCTGATGACACAAGACAGCCGGTCCGCGCGCATCATTCTTCCGGCAATCATTTTCGCTGTGATCATTGCCGCGTGGGAGGCCATCGTCCGCCTCAACCAGATCCCGCCTTATATCCTGCCAAGTCCGGCTGTGATCGTGCAGACACTGGTGCAGGATCGGCAGGTATTGTTCGAATCGCTGCTGACAACATTGCGGACCACGCTGGAAGGGTTCATTGCCGCCACCACCGGCGGGATCGCATTGGCGCTGTTGTTCAGCCGCTCGAAATGGATCGAGACGGCATTTTTCCCCTACGCGATCATGCTTCAGGTCACGCCTGTGATCGCCATCGCGCCGCTGCTGTTGATTTATCTGCCGCAGCATCTGGCCGTGGTGGCCTGCGCCTTCATCGTGGCGTTCTTCCCGGTGCTGTCGAATACGCTGCTTGGGCTGAAATCGGTGGACCGGAATTTGTCCGGACTATTCGCGCTCTACGGCGCCTCGGGCGGGCAGACCCTGCTTTATCTGAAACTGCCATCGGCGCTGCCCTATATGCTTGGCGGCCTGCGGATCGCGGGCGGCCTGTCGCTGATCGGCGCGGTGGTGGCGGAAATCGCGGCCGGATCGGCGGGCGCGGGTTCGGGTCTGGCCTATAGAATTGCGGAATCCAGCTACCGGCTCAACATTCCGCGCATGTTCGCCGCATTGCTGTTGCTCTGCGTGGCAGGCATTGTGATCCATGTCGCACTCTCGCTGGCGTCTCATCTTGTGCTACGACGCTGGCACGAAAGCGCACGCGAGCAAGAATAATCCAGAAGGGAATAAAGGAACAATAATGTCTGCAAACAACGCCGAAAACAAAACCGATATCCTGATTTACGGGCCCTTGAAGCCGCTGGTCGAAAAGGGGCTGGCGGAGCAATTCGCCACGCACTCCTGCCGCAGCGTCGCGGATGTCGAGGCGCTTGCCGCCGACGTGATCGCGCGCATTCGCGGCGTCGCCGTCACCGGTCTCGTCCAGGCCAACGCCGCGATGCTGGCGCGTTTCCCCAAGCTTGAAATGGTCGCCAGCTTCGGCGTCGGTTACGACCATGTCGACGCCAATTACGCGCGGGACCACAATGTCATCGTCACCAACACGCCCGATGTGCTGACCGAGGAGGTCGCCGACACGACGCTGGGCCTTCTGATCGCCACGCTGCGCGAATTCATCCCGGCCGAGCGTTATGTGCGCGAGGGCAAATGGCCAAGCGGGAATTTCCGGCTTAGCCCCCATTCGCTGCGCGACCGCACTGTCGGCATCGTCGGCATGGGCCGCATCGGTCAGGCGATCGCGCGGCGTATCGAAGCATCGCTGGTGCCGGTGGTGTATCATTCGCGGCGCCCTGCGGAGGGCGTGAAACTCAAACACTACCCGAACCTGATCGAGATGGCGAAGGACGTGGACACGCTGATCCTGATCACGCCCGGCGGCGCCTCGACCGCCAAAATGATCAATGCCGAGGTGTTGAAAGCGCTCGGCCCGCGCGGCGTCGTCATCAATGTCGCGCGCGGCAGCGTGGTCGATGAAGAGGCGCTGATCGCCGCGCTGAAGGACGGCACCATCGCCGCCGCCGGTCTCGACGTGTTTGCGCAAGAGCCCAACGTGCCGAGGGCGTTGCTCGAGATGGAGAACGTCGTATTGCTGCCGCATATCGCCTCCGCCTCGATCACGACGCGCAATGCGATGGACCAGCTTGTGGTCGACAATCTCAAGAACTGGTTTGCCGGCAAGCCGCCGATCACGCCGGTGCCCGAGACGCCGTTCAAGGGCCGCTGATGTGATGCGATTGCTTGCAAGCCTCATCCTGCTTGTCGTTCTCATGCCCGGCGGACCGGGCGCGCAAGCGCAGGATGGGCGCTCGCTGTCAAACGACATGATCGGACAATGGGAATTGTCCACCGCGGGACGCGACAAAACCTGCGTGATCACGCTGAAAAGCGATGCAACTCCGCAGGGCATGAAGCTGGAGCTGGAAAAGGGATGCGGTGACGCGCTTCCTTTCACCAAGGCGATTGCGACCTGGAGCGTGAAGGGTCTCGACATCGTGCGCTTGCAGGATGCGAAGGGGCAATCCGTCATCGACGTAACCGAAGTCGAGAGTGGAATTTTCGAGGGCACGCGCAGCGGAGAGGGTGTTTATCTTTTGCAGAATCTCGCCGCGGCACGCGCGCTGTCAAAATCCACCGATCAGTTGATCGGTGACTGGACGATGTTGCGCGGCAACGGAAACGCGGTGTGCAGCCTGACGCTGACCAACACCCCCGTTGAAAAATCCCCGGAAAATTTACAGGATAATTTTCAGGTGTTTCTCAAGCCCCGCTGCGAGCCTGCGATTACGGCTTTCGCCCCGGTGATGTGGCGCATGGATCGCGGCGAAATCCAGCTTGTGTCCGCCAAGGGCGAAATCTGGCGGTTTGAAGCCGATGATAACGCGCAGTGGCGGCTGGTGCCCGACACCGCCGATCCGCTGATTATGACGCGGCAGTGAGTCATAGCGTCATGAAATGAATGGCGCCATGAAATGAGATTTGATCGCCTCTGCCGTCATTGCGAGCGAAGCGAAGCAATCCAGAGACTACAAAGTTAAGGGCTGGATTGCTCGTCGCTTCGCTCCTCGCAATGACGGCGATTCACATCAACCTCATTCCGACTAGGGAATCAGCCGCAGCCCTTTCAGGCTGGCATGGCCGTTCTTGCCGACGATGATATGGTCGTGCACCGAAATGCCGAGCGGGCTGGAGATCGCGATAATCGATTTGGTCATCTGGATATCGGCGGTCGAGGGGGTCGGATCGCCTGAGGGATGGTTATGGACCAGAATAATCGCGGTTGCTGACAGCTCCAGCGCGCGCTTGACCACCTCGCGCGGATAGACCGGCGTGTGATCCACGGTGCCGACCTGCTGCAACTCGTCGGCGATGACCTGATTGCGCTTGTCGAGAAATAGGATGCGAAACTGTTCTTTCTCGGCGAACGCCATCGCCGCGCGGCAATACTCGATCACGCTCGACCATGACGATAGCGCGGTGCGCTGTTTGACCTGCCCCTTGGCAACGCGGCTGGCGGTGGCGGCGATCAGCTTGATTTCAGTGATGGCGGCATCGCCGAGGCCCGGAGTTTCGCGCAAGCGCGGCTCAGGCGCATGAACCACTTCGGCGAACGAGCCGAATTTTGCGATCAGCGTTTTCGCCAGCGGCTTGACGTCGCGGCGCGGCAGCGCCCGAAACAAGACCATTTCCAGCAATTCGTAATCGCTGAGCGCGTCGGCGCCGGCCTCGTTGAAGCGGTCCCGCAGCCGTTCGCGGTGGCCATGATAATGCGGCGCTTCTGAAAAGCCGGACGTTAAAAGGGGCATTTTGGACGATTTGTCTTCGGTCGCCATGCTGAGCTTTACTCGGAAGGCTCGATTCAAGCCCTCGCAAGCATGCCGTGCCCGGTATGTTTTGCAAATAAAAACTGGAATATTGCGGGCGCTGCCACCGCGAATATTTACGCCGCGGCGTAAGGCGGCTTGTCGAGCTTGCCCGGCGACAGCGTGAAGATTTCGACGCCGGTTTGCGTCACGCCGACCGAGTGCTCGAATTGCGCCGACAGCGAACGGTCGCGGGTCACCGCGGTCCAGCCGTCGGCCAGGATTTTCACGTTCGGCTTGCCGAGGTTGATCATCGGTTCGATGGTGAAGAACATGCCGGGACGCAGCGTCACGCCTTCCCCGGGACGTCCGATATGGATGATATTCGGCTCGTCATGGAACAGCCGCCCGAGGCCATGGCCGCAGAAATCGCGCACCACGCTCATCTGCTGCGGTTCGACAAAACTCTGGATCGCATGGCCGATATCGCCGGTGGTCGCGCCCGGCTTCACCGCCGCGATGCCGCGCATCATCGCTTCATAGGTGACGTCTACCAGCCGCTCGGCGCGGCGCGAAATCGCGCCGATCGCATACATACGGCTGGAATCGCCATACCAGCCATCGACGATCAAGGTGACGTCGACGTTGACGATGTCGCCTTCCTTGAGCTGCCTGTCGCCGGGCATGCCGTGGCAGACCACGTGATTGATCGAGGTGCAGGTGGAATAGCGATAGCCCCGGTACATCAGCGTCGCAGGAACGGCGTTGTTGGCGAATGCGAACTTGCGAACGAAGTCGTCGATCTGCGATGTGAAGATGCCCGGCCGCACGATGCCGACAAGCTCATCGAGGCAGCGCGCCGTCAGCCCTCCTGCCTTGCGCATGCCCGAAAAAGCGGCTGACCCGTGCAGCTTGATCTGCCCGGTTTTTCGCAAGGAGGCGTCTGTCGCTTCGACGTAATTCATCACGGGATCGCTTGATGTGGGTTCGATGGGTCTGGAAAGGCGATTACCGCCAATTTAATACTTCGTACCTTTTGCGCAAGCGCTAGAGAGGCCTCCGGTCAGTTGGTTCCGGGCAGTTCGACGATGGTTTCCACGGGCAAGGCCCCACCGCGCACGCGGATTTCCCGCACCGGATAGGGCACGCGGATATTCTCCTGCTTGAATGACTGCCACAGTGCCAGCATCACATCGCTGCGGACATTGTCCATGCCGGCATAGGCGTCCTCGATCCAGAAGGTCAGCGAGAACTTCATTCCGGTCTCGGTGAATTCGCTCAAAAGACAGCCCGGCGGCTTGCTTTTCATCACGCGGGCATGGGCGGAGGCGACCTGCGCGGCCAATGCGCACACCCGCGCCGGGTCGGCGTCATAGTTGGTGCTGAAATTGACCTTCACCAGCGAGTTCTTGTCGGTATAGGTCCAGTTCACGACCTTTTGCGTAATCAGATCCTCGTTGGGAATCAGAAACTCACGGCCATCGCCCGCCGCCACCGAAATGTAGCGCGTGTTCATCGCGCTGATGCGGCCGAAATTGTCGCCGATGGTCACAAGGTCGCCGGGCTTGACCGATTTGTCCGCGAGCAGGATCACACCGCTGACGAAATTGGAGATGATCTTTTGCAGGCCGAAACCGAGACCGACGCCGACCGCGCCCGAAAACAGCGCGAAGGCGGAGAGATCGATGCCGAGCATGCTCATGACCACCGCGATGGCGACCACGATCAGCAACACGCGCATCAACTTGATGAGAAGAACTTGAATCGATGGTGTCAGATCGCTCGCGCGCGCGATTCGCGTCTCGATGAAGTTGCTCAGGACGCCCGTGAGCCACAGCGCGATGCCGAGCAGCACCGTGACCTTGATCAGCAGAAGCGGCGTGACCCGCAGCGTTCCGGCCATGATCGATACCGAATCGAGCGCATCCTCCGCATCGTCGAGACGCCCGATGATGCTCAGCGCCGCTACCGTCCAGGCCGCCAGCGACACCACCCGCACCACGAATTCGTTGCGGATCAGGCTGGTGGCGAGGCGGATGATGATCCAGGCGCTGGCAAGGCTGGTCGCGGTGGCAAGCAGATAGCCGCGATTCAGCAAGCCCGAATGCACCAGCGCAACGCGCGCGATCCATGTTAGCAGCACGAACACGATGGTCCCGGCGTGCTGCATCAACACCCGGATCAGGATCCGCAGCGGCGCGGGCAAACCCATCGCCAGCGAGGTGATATCGAGCTTGCTGCGCAGGAATTTGGCGGCCGCCAGCGACAGGCCGGCGGCGATCAGGACGATTGCGGCCTGGAGGTAAAACCATGGTGACGCGATCTGCGAGGCCACCGATTGCATGGTCGCGTTCAGCGCGTTCTGGATGTCATTCCATTCCATTGGCGATTCCATCGGCAAATCTTTCCAGCTCTCGTTTTCGGGCAGTCCAGTCGGGCAAATTTGTCCGGCAGGCTGACCTGCATGGCGCTGCCTGCGACCCGACGTCGCACGACAATGGCATATTCGGGAAGAGGGTGCGGCGGACAACCGCGATGTGACAACTTGCACCGCTAATCCGGCACATTTGTGATGATGCCGACAAATCTGTTGGCGATCCGCCGCCGCGACGATAAGCATGCATTTGCAGGTATTTGAGGTCAACCGCTCCATGGCATCACTCGACTCGGTCAGCATATCCATTCTGCTCGGCTCGGTGCTTGTCATGGCGGGCATTCTGTCCAGCCTGCTGGCGCTGCGATTCGGCGCTCCCTTGCTGCTGGTGTTCTTGGGGCTGGGTGTTTTCGCGGGCGAAAGCGGTCCCGGCGGCCTGCATTTCGATGACGTGCGTCTGACCTATTTGGTCGGTTCGGCTGCGCTGGCGCTGATCCTGTTCGATGGAGGGCTGAAAACCCGGTTTCAGAGCGTCCGGGCCGTGCTTGCGCCCTCCATGATGCTGGCGACCGTCGGCGTCCTGCTCACCGCGCTGCTCACCGCGCCGGTGGCGAAATATGCGCTCGGCATCGGCTGGCCGCAGGCGTTTCTGGTGGGCGCGGTGGTCGCTTCCACTGATGCGGCGGCGGTGTTTCTTCTGGTCCACGCGCAGGGCTTGCGACTGCGTCCGCGCGTCGGCGCCACGCTAGAGGTGGAATCCGGCACCAACGATCCATTCGCGGTGTTTCTCACTCTGGTGCTGGTCGAATAGCTGTCGATCGGTCAGAGGACCGGCGCTCATATCGTCCTTGAGTTCATCGACGAGACGCTGCTGGGCATTGCGATCGGTTTCGTCGGCGGGCGCATGGTGGTGATCGCGCTCAACAAGGTTGCGTTGCCGCAGGGTCTGCATGCGCCGTTTGTGACCACCGCCGCGTTGGTGATTTTCGGTCTGGCGCAGATTTCCCATGGCTCGGGATTTCTCGCGGTCTATCTCGCCGGCATGGTGATCGGCAACCGGCCGACCCGCGCACACAATTCTGTGGTTGCGTTCCTCGATGCGGCGACGTGGCTCGCGCAGATCGTGATGTTCGTGCTGCTCGGCCTTTTGGCATCGCCCACGCGCCTCGTCCAAAGCCTGCTTCCGGCGCTGGCGGTGGCGCTGGTGCTGATGCTGGTCGCGCGGCCGATCGCCGTGTTTCTCTGCCTTGCGCCGTTCCGGTTCAAATGGCGCGAAAAAATCTTCATCGCATGGGTCGGTCTGCGCGGCGCGGTTGCGATCTTCCTGGCCTCGATTCCGTTATTGCTGAACATGCCCGACGCCCATGTTTATTTCGACGTGGCGTTCGTGGTCGTCATCGTATCGCTATTGGCGCAGGGCTGGACCCTTGGTGTTGCCGCGCGCAGACTGCACGTGGCGTTGCCGCGCACGGACAAAGGCCCGCGCCGCATCGAACTGGATTTGCCAGGTCAGCTCGAACAGCAGCTGGTCGGTTATGCCGTGCGCGGCAACAGCCTGTATCTCAAACGCGGTCTCATTCCTTCATGGTCGAAGCCGACACTGGTGATTCGCGACGAGAAAATTCTCTCGCCGCACGAGGCCGCGCCCGTCGTGAAAGGCGATTACGTCTATCTGCTGGCGCCGCCGGAGAAGGCCGAGGCGCTGGATCGTTTCTTCGTCGACATGCCGGCAACCCCCGCGCCGGACCCGCATTTGCTCGGCGATTTCATGATGACGGGGGACGTGACACTCGGCTCGGTTGCCGAGGTGTACGGGATCAATGTCGATCCGGATCAGTCCGACCTGACGCTGGCGGATTATTTCGATATCCATCTCGACCATGCCCCGCGCGTCGGCGCGACATTGCCGCTGGATTCTATTGTGCTGGTGGCACGCAACCTTGGCGGAGACCGCGTGAACGTTATCGGTCTGCGGTTGCCCGAGGACGAGGACACAGCGAAGCCGCCGCCGCGGCGCGTCACCGCGATCAAACGGCGCGCCATTCGGGTGTTCAAGGCGTTGTCGGGAATCTGAATCTAGAGCGTTACTTGGGCGTGCTCTTTTTCGAAAGCCGGTCTCCAGCTTTCGGGATCACGCCCTAATACGCGGCGGGTAGCAGTTCCACGCCACCGAAGGCGGCGATGCGGCCTGACTTCAGGATCACGACCTGCCCGGCAAGACGGCGGATTTCCTCGGGGTCGTGACTGACATAAACCATCGGCACATTTTCTTCGTCACGCAGACGTTCGAGATAAGGCAGAATTTCCGCCCGCCGGTCGAGGTCGAGCGCGCCGAGCGGCTCATCGAGCAAAAGCAAACGCGGCTTCGACAGCAGCGCGCGGCCGAGCGCGACGCGCTGGCGCTCGCCGCCGGACAATTGTGCCGGCCGCCGCGCCAGGAGCGCGCCGATGTCGAGCATCTCGACGATACGTTGCTGCCGCGCGTCATCGCGTTGCAGGCCGTTCATGCGGCGTCCGTAATCGAGATTTTGCACAACGCTCCGGTGTGGAAACAAACGGGCGTCCTGAAACACATAGCCGATCCGCCGTTTGTGGGGCGGCAGATGGATGTGGGCCGCAGTGTCGTCGAGCACTTCCGAATCGATGGCAATCCGCCCCCGGTCCGGCTCACTCAGGCCGGCGATGACGTTGACCAGCGAGCTTTTCCCCGAGCCCGACGCGCCATAGAGTCCGGTGACACGGCTCTTGCTTTCAAAGGCGATTTTCAGGCTGAAATCGCCAAGTTGCTTTGCGACGTCCACGCTCAGCATGATTATTGTCCGTGCACGCGCTTGTTGGCGCGGCGCGCGAAAATCTCGGACAGAACCAGAGCGGTGACCGCAAGAACAATGGAAACAATCACCAGCCGCAGCGCGGCGATGTCCCCTGCCGGAGTCTGGGTCAGCGAATAGATCGCCGCCGAAATCGTCTGGGTTTCGCCCGGTATGTTCGAGACGAAGGTAATGGTCGCGCCGAATTCGCCGAGCGCCTTGGCGAAGCCGAGCACCATGCCCGCCAGAATGCCGGGCATCGCGAGTGGCAATGTGACGGTGAAAAAGACCTGCCATGGGGCCGCGCCGAGCGTCTGCGCGGCCTGTTCGAGCTTTCTGTCGATGGCGTCGATGGAAAGACGGATGGGGCGCACCAGCAGGGGAAATGACATGACGCCGCAAGCCAGCGCCGCGCCGGTCCAGCGGAATGAAAACACGATGCCGAGATTGTCGGCGAGCCACCCGCCGAGCAGGCCGCGGCGGCCGAAGGTGAGCAGCAGCAGATAGCCGGTGACCACGGGCGGGAGCACCAGCGGCAGGTAGATCACGGCATCGAGCAGCGCCTTGCCCCAGAAGTCGTAACGGGACAACAGCCACGCCAGCCCGATGGCCAGCGGCGTGGCAAACAAAGTTGCAACGACGGCGATCCGCAACGAAAGCAGGATCGCCGTCCATTCAGTTGGTGTGAAACCGAACACGTCTTCGAATGTTTCTCAGGCGCGTCTTATGAGGTCGGCTTGATGAGATAAGTGAAGCCGTATTTCTCGAAAATATCCTTGGCGGCCGATGTCTTCAGGAAGGCGAGATAGTCGGGCGTCGCGGGCTTCGCGGTGGCGGTGGCCGCGACCGGATAGACGATCGCCGGATGCGAGTCGGCGGGGAATGTGCC
>DASWQB010000267.1:0-1666 GCA_036398335.1 Afipia sp.
GCTCGGCAAGGCGCTTGGCACCACGGTCCGCGTGAGTGCGAAGGATACGCATGCGGTGCTGCGGCTGGACAATGCGTTTGCAGTCAGGGCGCGCGAATTGCTGCGTGAACAATATCCGCAATTGCGCATCATGGCGGCTGGCGAGCGCATCGAAATTTATAAAGAAGTCGGTTATCCGATCGACGTCAGCGAGCGTTTCGATCTCAGCAAGATGGGAGGCACGCACGGCATCGGTCACACCCGGATGGCGACCGAGTCGGCCGTGACCACGATGGGCGCGCATCCGTTCTCGACCGGCGCGGATCAGTGCCTCGTGCATAACGGCTCGCTGTCGAACCACAACAACCTACGCCGCGAACTGAAGCGCGAAGGCATGAGTTTTGAGACCGACAACGATTCGGAAGTCGCCGCCGCTTATCTCACCGCGCAGATGGACAAGGGCCTCAGCCTCGGCGGCGCTCTCGAAAAGAGTCTGGACGATCTCGACGGCTTTTACACTTTCGTGGTCGGCACGCGCGACGGCTTCGGCGTGCTGCGCGATCCGATCGCCTGCAAGCCGGCGGTGCTGGCCGAGACCGATCGCTATGTCGCCTTCGGCTCCGAATATCGCGCGCTGGCCGGACTGCCGGGCATCGACACCGCCAAGGTGTGGGAGCCGGAGCCCGCCACGGTTTATTTCTGGGGCCGATGAGCATGCCGAGTTTCGATCTGGCTTTGAGCGAACTGCGCGATCTGAACCACGCGCTGCATGACGTTGGCGAAGGCACCAACGCGACGCATTGGGATATTGCCAATCCGCGCGGCTCGCACGCGATCGCCGTCGGCGTCAACGCGCCGGTGGAAATCAGCATTCACGGCAGCACCGGCTATTATTGCGGCGGCATGAACCGGCAGGCGAAAATTACTGTGCACGGATCGGTCGGTCCGGGCGTCGCCGAAAACATGATGTCCGGCGAAGTCTTGGTGAAGGGCGACGCCAGCCAGTATGCAGGCGCGACGGGCCATGGCGGCTTGCTGGTGATCGAAGGCAATGCTTCATCACGCTGCGGCATATCGATGAAGGGTATCGACATCGTGGTGCGCGGCAATATCGGCCACATGTCGGCGTTCATGGCGCAGGCGGGCAATCTCGTGGTCTGCGGCGATGCCGGCGATGCGCTCGGCGATTCCATCTATGAGGCGCGGCTGTTCGTGCGCGGCTCTGTGAAAAGTCTCGGCGCGGACTGCGTCGAGAAAGAGATGCGGCCGGAGCATCTGGAGATCGTCTCGAACCTGCTTGCGCGCGCCGGTATCACCGATGTGCAGGCCAGCGAGTTCAAGCGTTATGGCTCGGCGCGAAAACTTTACAATTTCAATGTCGATCACGCGGACGCCTACGGCTGAACCGGCAGGATTTTTGCATCTCCCATCACGTAAACAGGCGCCTTTCGAATATGTCCTATATCAATCCGCCAACCCTTCCCCGCAAATCGGCAACCTTCGACGATTACACGTTGTCGGAAATACGCCGCGCCGCGACGACGGGCATCTATGACATTCGCGGCGCTGGCGCCAAGCGCAAGCTGCCGCACTTCGACGATCTCCTGTTTCTCGGCGCGTCGATGTCGCGCTATCCGCTGGAAGGCTATCGTGAACGCTGCGATACCGATGTCGTGCTCGGTTCGCG
>DASWQB010000268.1:0-6664 GCA_036398335.1 Afipia sp.
GGATCCTCGGCAGCGAGCTTGGCAAGCGCGATGCCGAGCTTCTCCTGGTCGGCCTTCGACTTCGGCTCGATGGCGATCTCGATGACGGGTTCCGGGAACTCCATCTTCTCGAGGATCACCGGCTTGGCCGGGTCGCACAGCGTATCACCGGTGCGCACATCCTTGAGGCCGGCGAGCGCGACGATGTCGCCCGCATAGGCTTCCTTGATGTCTTCGCGGTTGTTGGCATGCATCAGCAACATGCGGCCGATGCGCTCTTTCTTCTCGCGGGTCGAGTTGATGACGCCGGTGCCGCTGATCAGCGTGCCCGAATAGATGCGGCAAAACGTGATGGTGCCGACGAACGGGTCGTCCATGATCTTGAACGCCAGCAGCGCGAGCGGCTCCTTGTCGTCCGGCTTGCGCACGACTTCGTTGCCGTCCTCGTCGATCCCCTTGATCGCAGGAACGTCGAGCGGCGAAGGCAGATAATCGACAACGGCGTCGAGCAGCGGCTGAACGCCCTTGTTCTTGAACGCCGAGCCGCACAGCACCGGGAAGAACGCGCTGGTCAGCACGGCCTTGCGGATAAGCCTCTTCAGCGTCGCCTCGTCCGGCTCCACGCCGTCGAGGAACTTGGTCAGAGCGTCGTCGTCGAGTTCGACGGCAGCCTCGATCAGCTTCTCGCGATATTCCTTGGCCTTCTCCAGCATGTCGGCCGGAATTTCCTCGTCCTCGTACTTCGCGCCGAGGGCCTCGTCCTTCCAGACGACCGCCTTCATGCGGACGAGATCGATCAGGCCCTTGAAATTGTTTTCCGAGCCGATCGGGAGCTGGATCGCGATCGGCTTGGCGCCGAGGCGATCGATGATGTCCTGAAGACATTTGTAGAAATCAGCGCCGGTCTTATCCATCTTGTTGGCGAACACGATGCGCGGCACGCGATACTTGTCGCCCTGACGCCAGACGGTTTCGGTCTGCGGCTCGACACCCTGGTTCGAATCCAGAACGCAGACCGCGCCGTCGAGCACGCGCAGCGAACGCTCGACTTCGATGGTGAAATCGACGTGGCCGGGAGTGTCGATGATGTTCAGGCGCTTGCCGTTCCAGAACGCGGTGGTCGCGGCCGACGTGATGGTGATGCCGCGCTCCTGCTCCTGCTCCATCCAGTCCATCGTCGCGGCACCCTCGTGCACTTCGCCGATTTTGTGGCTCTTGCCGGTATAATAAAGGATGCGCTCGGTGGTCGTGGTTTTGCCGGCGTCGATATGCGCCATGATACCGAAATTGCGGTAGTCAACGATGGGATGCTGGCGGGCCATGACTTCTGTCCTTATGTCCGTTCGTTTCGCCGTTACCAGCGATAATGCGAGAAGGCGCGGTTGGCTTCCGCCATCCGGTGCACGTCTTCACGCTTCTTGACGGCGTTGCCGCGGCCGTTCGATGCATCGAGCAACTCGGCCGACAGACGCTCTGTCATGGTCTTTTCGTTGCGCTCGCGCGCAGCAGAGATGATCCAGCGGATGCCGAGCGCCTGACGGCGGGTGGAGCGAACTTCCACCGGCACCTGATAGGTCGCACCGCCAACGCGGCGCGAACGCACTTCGATGGTCGGCATGACGTTTTCCAGCGCCTGCTCAAACACCGGCAGCGGACCCTGCTTGGTCTTGTTTTCGATCATTTCGAGCGCACCATAGACGATGCTCTCGGCGGCGGACTTCTTGCCGTCGTACATGACCGAGTTCATGAATTTGGTGATGACGATGTTCCCGAACTTCGGATCCGGGTTCACTTCACGCTTTTCAGCAGAATGGCGACGCGACATTGTTGACCCTCCCGCTTACTTCGGACGCTTCGCGCCGTACTTCGACCGGCGCTGCTTGCGGTTCTTGACGCCCTGCGTATCGAGGACGCCGCGGAGAATGTGGTAGCGAACGCCGGGCAAATCCTTGACGCGGCCGCCGCGGATCATGACCACCGAGTGCTCCTGAAGGTTGTGGCCTTCACCCGGAATGTAGCCGATCACTTCGAAGCCGTTGGTCAGGCGCACCTTGGCGACCTTACGAAGCGCCGAGTTCGGCTTCTTCGGAGTCGTCGTATAGACGCGCGTGCACACGCCGCGCTTCTGCGGCGATTGCTGCAGCGCTGGCACCTTCTTGCGCGATTTCTGCGCAACTCGCGGATTCGCGATCAGCTGGTTGATCGTCGGCATCGTTCGCCTTCACCTTGTGTTCGCGCGAAACCGAAGCCGGTTCCGCAAATTCGTTCGGGGCAGCGCCCCACTCTCTTCACGCCGGCCAGTAACTTTATCGGCCTTGCCGGTCTCGCCTCCGCGCCATTTGCATTCAAGCAAACATACGCAAAACGAAACGACGCCATCCATTCGTCTCCGAATGGAAAGCGTTAAAACGCCACAGAGGACCGCAGATCGCTCGAGGCGTTCATCTTATAAAGACTTCCGTCTTACAAAGACTTTCGCCGCAAGCTCACCGAGGTCATGCATCCAAACCCAATCTCAAGAGCAGTCGCCCGAGAGACCAAATTGTCCTGGCATTGCCTGGCAAGTACCGACAGCGTCTGAGCGACATTCGTCGAGGTTGGTGCCCATCCCAGTCTTTCGGTGGTCCGAAAGCTGAAAGGGTGATCCGTTCCGACGCAGGGAAGCTCACCGCCTGTCGTGAAGTGGCCGGGTTGTATAAGCGGCGGGGTAGCAAGTCAAGGATAAACACAACGCCAGAAGCACCTGTATTGCAGCCACTTCTCGCGCTCGCGCATGCGTACGGATGTAGCATTGAAAACGCCCGGGGGAATCACCGCGCCGCAGCACCGACGCGGCCGTCATCAAGGATGAATCCGTTCTCCTCCTGCCCTTAGCGGACAGAGCTGACCATTTCCGGCGGCGTAAGGCGGCTCGGCCTGCGCCTAAAATTCCCTTCCTTACAAAGAGTTAATTATAAATATCAGAAGCTAAGGATTAACCGGCATTTGGCCGTGCCGGTGGGGTTTCATAAAGACCGGCCGAGCCAAATTTGGACGGTTCCATTGGTCCCGATTTTGCAAATTCCTTTTCCATGACAGATATGAGCACCGAGATGAGCCCCCGGCTTCCCGAAACGGTACACTTGTGTCCGCGGGAGGAACTGGTTTTCGACCGCATGACCGGCACACTTGCCGGTTCCTCTTTGCACGAGGCGCTTGTGGTGCAGGCGCTGCGCGCGGGCGCGCGCATCAGTTCGAACTGGTCATATCGGGGATTCGCGGCGGGCTGCCGTGCCCTGCGGGCCGTCGCGCCGGAGCGCACCATGCAGGTCCGGCTCAGCGGCGACGCGGTATTTTCCTTTCCGTTCGCCGACGGCTATTGGAGCCTGCTGCTCGATCCCCGTTACAGCTACGAGCGCGATATCGACCTGTTCTTTCGCAGCATCGCGGATGCCGACTACACCCTGGTCGATTGCGGCGCCAATTTCGGCTACTGGTCGACCCTCGTCACCAGCCGGCTTTACGGCTCGCACCCATCGCTGGCGATCGAGCCCTCGTCGCGCAATTTCGCGATTTTGTCGGCCAACGCCCGGCTGAACGACGGACGTTTCTCGCCGATGCGTTATGCGGTCGGCGCAGAGGCTGGCACCGCGCGCCTGTCCGGCTTCAAACATGAGGCCATGACGATTGCAGAGTCCACCGCCGGCGGCTCGCGGGACGGCGAGGATGTCGCCGTGATTCCGCTCGACAGCCTGATCGGCGCCCCGCTCGACCCGGCGCGCCGCCACGTTATCAAACTCGATGTCGAGGGTGTTGAGATCGCGGCGCTGGATGGCGCGGCCCGGCTGCTGGAGAGCGACTGCGTGCTGATCTGCGAGGATCACGGCAATGACCGCAATCACACCATTTCACGCCACATCCTGGATCATACCCCTCTGCAACTGTTCTGCTTCGATCCGGCGACTCGCCGCTTCGAGCATCTCGAAAGTCTCGAAGCGCTCGACCGCATCAAGACATCGACCAATTGGGGCTACAACATCCTGGCCACGCGCAGCCCCTACTGGCAGGCACGCATCAAGTCGATCGAGGCGGACAGCATTCTGGATGCCGGCGGGCGGCCCCTGGTATGAGCAACAGCGCATTCACGTCAGCCAGCATGACGCTTCCAGGCGTCATCATCCTCGGCGGCGCGCATAACGCGCTGGCGCTGGCGCGCAGTTTCGGCCGCAGGAAAATTCCTGTCGTGCTGGTCAGTGACGATCATCCGTTGCCGTCGTTTTCGCGCTATGTCCGCCGCAATCTGAACTGGCCGGGCGCGACCTCGCCCGACGCCGCGAACTGGCTGGTGGCGCTGTCCGCGCAACACGGTTTTGCGAACTGGTTGCTGCTGCCCTGTGCCGACAACGAAGTGCGGCTGGTAGCTGAAAATCACGATCTGCTGCGCACGACGTTTCAGGTGATGGGCACGCCATGGCGAGAGTTGCAGAACCTGTGCAACAAGCAGCTTCTGGTTCACGCCGCGCAAAAGGCCGGGATCGCAATTCCAAAAAGCTATGACGTGAATTCGGCGGAGGACGCCGCACGGGTAGACGCGACATTTCCGGTCGTGCTGAAGCCGGCGATGCGAATGGCGCGCAACGCATTCACTTCGGCCAAGGCGTGGCGGGCGGAAACGCGCGACGAGCTGATCGCGCTTTATCGCAGCGCCGCCGCGATGCAGGGACAGGACGGCATTGTCGTTCAGGAATACATCCCCGGCGGCGGCGAAGCGCAATTCTCCTATGCCGCGCTTTGGTCGCAGAGCGTGCCGCTCGCCGAGCTGGCCGCGCGCCGCACGCGGCAATATCCCGTCGAGTTCGGCTACACCAGCACCTTTGTCGAGATCATCGATAATGAAGATGTGATGCGGCTCGGCCGTCAGCTGCTGTCGTCGGCGGGCTTCGATGGACTGGTTGAAGTGGAGTTCAAATACGACGCCCGGTCCGGCGAATACAAAATCCTCGACGTCAATCCCCGTTCGTGGTCGTGGTTGTCGCTGTGCGAAGCCGGCGGGTTCGATTTCGCGCAATTGATCGAGGCCTCTCTCAGAGGCGAAACCACATCCGTGCAACATGCCGCGCCCGGTCATGCCTGGGTGCACGTTCCGCGCGATATGGTCGCGGCGGTCCAGATGTTGCTGCGGCACAGGCTCAACCTGCGCGATTGGTTTGAGGGCTACCGGCAAAAGCTGACATGGGCGGTGTTCGCTTCGGACGACCCGTTGCCCGCATTGCTGGAATTGCCCGTTACGCTGGGGCGCGTGGTGTGGCGGACATTGTCGAGAAATTTGCAGGCAGCCCGGGCGCGCGCAAAGCCGCTGCGCCGCGACATCGAGACCAAGCTGCTTTAGAACATGATCCCGAAAAGCGGGAGCGGATCTTATTCGTCCTCGGAATCATCGTCATCGTCGCCCGATTCCTTCGGCGTGTGAGACTTGTGAAGCTGGTCATCCCATAGTTTGCGGTAGGCACCGCCCTGCTTCAGCAACTCTTCATGCGAGCCGCGCTCGATCGCCTTGCCGCCGGCGATGACGATGATTTCATCCATGTCCACCACCGATGTCAGCCGGTGGGTCGACCAGATCATGGTGCGGCCCTTGGCGACCTTCAACAGCGTGCGATTGATCGCGGCCTCGGTGGTCTGGTCCAGCGCCGAGGTTGCCTCGTCGAGCAGCAGCACCGACGGATTGCGAACCATGGCGCGCGCGATGGCAATGCGCTGGCGCTGCCCGCCCGACAGCGTGTCGCCGCGCTCGCCAACCTGCGTGTCGTATTTTTGGGGCAACGACATGATGTGGCGATGGATCTCGGCCTTCTTCGCTGCCGCCTCAACCTCGGCGTCGGTGGCGCCCTCCTTGCCGAGCCGGATGTTCTCGCGGATCGACATGCTGAACAGCATGTTTTCCTGAAACACCACCGCCATGCTGGCGCGCAGCGAGTCGCGCGTCACCTTGCGGATATCGACGCCGTCGATGGTGACGCGTCCCTCGGTCGGCAGATAAAGCCGCAAGATCAGATTGAGCAGCGTCGATTTGCCCGAACCGCTCGGCCCGACGATGGCGATGTTCTTGCCGACGTCCAGTTTAAGCGTAAGTCCATCGAGCACTTTTGTATCGCTGCCCTCATAGCTGAAACCGACACGCTCGAAGGTGATGTTATTGGTGATGCGCGGCAAATCCGGCGCGCCGGGCCGGTCGGCGCCGCGCGTCGGCTCATCCAGCAATTCCTCCATGTGGCGCACCGAAGCAGCCGCCGAGATCGCCACCGGAATGAAATGCATCAGATGCGCGATGTTGTAGGAGATTTCCCAGAATGCGCTCTCGAAGGTGACGAAAGTGCCGACGCTGATCTGGCCCTTGGTCGCCAGATACGCGCCGATCCCGAGCACGACGAGATGCAGCAGCAACACCGAAATGGTGACGGTGCGCTCCACCATGGTGGACAGGAAGGTCGCGTCCGCCATCGAACGGCGGGCGCTGTTGTTGCGGAATGTGAACCAGCCGAGCGCCCCGCGCTGCAAGCCGAACGCCTTCACCACCATTTGCGTGGCAATGTTTTCCTGCACGACGCCGAGTATCGAGGCTTCGCTGACCTTCTGATCGTAATTGGCCTGCACGGCTTTGGGCGTCAGGATGCGCGGGCCGATCAGCGTCACCGGGAACACCAGC
>DASWQB010000269.1:0-4642 GCA_036398335.1 Afipia sp.
ACCGTGCCGGCGTCGATGATCGCACGCATCTTGATGCCGAGCTTGGTGCCGCAATCGTCCTGCGTGATGATGCAGTCCTGCGCCACGTCCACCAGACGACGGGTGAGATAACCGGAGTTCGCGGTCTTCAACGCGGTGTCCGCCAGACCCTTGCGGGCGCCGTGGGTCGAGTTGAAGTATTCAAGAACCGACAAGCCCTCTTTGAAGTTCGAGATGATCGGCGTCTCGATGATCTCGCCCGACGGCTTGGCCATCAGGCCGCGCATGCCGGCAAGCTGACGCATCTGGGCGGGCGAACCGCGCGCGCCGGAATGAGCCATCATGTAGATCGAGTTGATCTGGGAATCTTCGCCCTTGTTGTTCTTCTTGACGGACGAAATTTCCTTCATCATCTGTTCGGCGATCTTCTCCGAGGCTTTCGCCCAGGCGTCGACCACCTTGTTGTACTTTTCGCCCTGCGTGATCAGGCCGTCATTGTACTGCTGCTCGAAGTCCTTCGCGAGCACGCGGGTGTCATCGACGATCTTCCACTTGCCATGCGGCACGACCATGTCGTCCTTGCCGAACGAGATGCCCGCCTTGAAGGCGTTGTAGAAGCCGAGCGCCATGATCCTGTCGCAGAAGATCACGGTCTCCTTCTGACCGCAGTGACGATACACCTGATCGATCACGCCGGAGATTTCGCGCTTGGTCATCAGCTTGTTGATGACGTCGAACGGAACCTTGGCATGCTTCGGCAGCACTTGACCGAGCATGACGCGGCCGGCCGTGGTGTCGTACCATTTGGTGACCGGCTTGCCGTCTTCGCCAATGCCGTTCCAGCGATACTTGATCTTGGTGTGAAGGTGGATGACCTTCGAGTGCAGCGCGTGCTCGATCTCCGCCATCTCGTGGTAGATCTTGCCCTGGCCCTGCAAACCCTCACGCATGATCGACAGATAATAAAGACCCAGCACGATATCCTGCGAGGGCACGATGATCGGCTGACCGTTCGCGGGATGCAGGATGTTGTTGGTCGACATCATCAGAACGCGCGCTTCCAGCTGCGCTTCGAGCGACAGCGGAACGTGCACGGCCATCTGGTCGCCGTCGAAGTCGGCGTTGAACGCCGCGCAGACCAGCGGGTGAAGCTGGATCGCCTTGCCTTCGATCAGCACAGGCTCGAACGCCTGGATGCCGAGACGATGCAGCGTCGGCGCGCGGTTGAGCAGCACCGGATGCTCGCGAATGACCTCGTCGAGAATATCCCAGACCTCGGGACGCTCCTTCTCGACCAGCTTCTTCGCCTGCTTCACGGTGGTGGACAGGCCCTTGGCGTCAAGCCGCGAATAGATGAACGGCTTGAACAGTTCGAGCGCCATCTTCTTTGGCAGGCCGCACTGATGCAGACGCAATTCGGGACCGACCACGATCACCGAGCGGCCCGAGTAATCGACGCGCTTGCCGAGCAGGTTCTGACGGAAGCGACCCTGCTTGCCCTTGAGCATGTCGGCGAGCGACTTCAGCGGACGCTTGTTGGCGCCGGTGATGACGCGGCCACGGCGGCCGTTGTCGAACAGGGCGTCCACGGCTTCCTGCAACATGCGCTTTTCGTTGCGGATGATGATGTCCGGCGCGCGCAGCTCCATCAGCCGCTTCAAGCGGTTGTTGCGGTTGATGACGCGGCGATAGAGGTCGTTCAAATCGGACGTCGCGAAGCGGCCGCCGTCCAGCGGCACCAGCGGACGCAGGTCCGGCGGAATCACCGGCACCACGGTCATGATCATCCACTCCGGCTTGTTGCCGGAGACGCGGAATGCCTCGACGATCTTCAAGCGCTTGGCGTACTTCTTGTGCTTGATGTCGGACTCGGTCTCGCCCATGTCGACGCGCAGCTGCGCCTCGAGCTTCTCCAGGTCGAGACCCTTGAGAAGTTCGCGGATCGCTTCGGCGCCGATCATCGCGGTGAACGAATCCTGGCCGTATTCGTCCTGCGCCTTGAGGTACTCTTCCTCGGACAGCAACTGACGGTCCTTGAGCGCGGTGAGACCCGGCTCCAGAACGACGTAATATTCAAAATACAGAATGCGCTCGAGATCCTTCAGCGTCATGTCGAGCAACAGACCGATGCGGCTCGGCAACGACTTCAGGAACCAGATGTGCGCGACCGGTGCGGCCAGTTCGATATGGCCCATGCGCTCGCGCCGGACGCGCGACAGCGTCACTTCGACCGAGCACTTTTCGCAGATGATGCCCTTGTACTTCATACGCTTGTACTTGCCGCAAAGACACTCGTAGTCCTTGATCGGCCCGAAGATGCGCGCGCAGAACAGGCCGTCACGCTCCGGCTTGAAGGTGCGGTAGTTGATGGTCTCCGGCTTCTTGATCTCGCCGTAGGACCACGACAGAATCTTCTCCGGCGACGCGATCGAGATGCGGATCTGATCGAACACCTGAGCCGGTGTCGTCGGATTGAAAAGATTCATAATTTCTTGGTTCATCGTCTTCTCCTTGCGTACCGATCGTCACCGGCAGCGAATTCGAATTTTTATCGTCGTCGCGGCGCCCTGCTCGCCAAAGCAAGGCGGGGATGCCCGGCTGTGAAGCCGGACATGAATTCTTCGATTACTCGGCCGCCTCGGACGTGGTGCCGGGCGCGATCTTCGAATTGTGAAGATCGACGTTGAGACCCAGCGAGCGCATTTCCTTGACCAGCACGTTGAACGATTCCGGAATACCGGCCTCGAACGTGTCGTCGCCGCGCACGATGGCCTCGTACACCTTGGTACGGCCGGCGACGTCGTCGGACTTCACGGTCAGCATTTCCTGCAAGGTGTAAGCCGCGCCGTAAGCTTCGAGCGCCCACACTTCCATTTCGCCGAAACGCTGTCCGCCGAACTGCGCCTTGCCACCCAGCGGCTGCTGGGTCACGAGCGAGTAAGGACCGATCGAACGCGCGTGGATCTTGTCGTCCACGAGATGGTGAAGCTTGAGCATGTAGATGTAGCCCACCGTCACCTGACGATCGAACTGATCGCCGGTGCGTCCGTCGTACACCGTCGACTGGCCGGACTTGTCCATGCCCGCAAGCGTGAGCATGTCCTCGATGTCCTTCTCCTTGGCGCCGTCGAACACCGGCGTCGCGATCGGCACACCGGCGCGCAGGTTACGGCCAAGCTCGATCAACTCGTTGTCGCCCAGCGACTTGATGACCTCGTCGTCGCCATAGACCTCCTTGAGAGTGGCCTTCAGCGGCTTGGTGTCGGTCTTGCCGTCGCCCTTGGCGAGATAAGCATCGACCGCCTGCCCGATCCGCTTGCCGAGGCCTGCACAGGCCCAGCCAAGATGGGTTTCGAGAATCTGGCCGACGTTCATGCGGGACGGCACGCCGAGTGGATTGAGCACGATGTCCGCATGCGTTCCGTCTTCAAGGAACGGCATGTCTTCGATCGGCACGATCTTGGACACCACGCCCTTGTTGCCGTGACGGCCAGCCATCTTGTCGCCCGGCTGAATCTTGCGCTTCACCGCGACGAAGACCTTGACCATCTTCATCACGCCCGGAGGCAGTTCGTCGCCGCGCTGAAGCTTCTCGACCTTGTCGAGGAAGCGCTGCTCAAGGCCCTTCTTCGATTCGTCGTACTGCTTCCGCATGGCTTCGATTTCAGCCATCAGCTTGTCGTTCGGCGAAGCAAATGCCCACCACTGCGACTTCGGATACTCGTCGAGCACCGAACGGCTGATCTTGGTGTCCTTCTTGAAGCCCTTCGGACCGGCAATGCCCTGACGGCCTTCGAGCATGTCTGCAAGCCGGCCGTAAACGTTACGGTCGAGAATGGCCTGCTCGTCGTCGCGGTCCTTCGCCAGACGCTCGATCTCTTCGCGTTCGATCGCCAGAGCGCGCTCGTCTTTGTCGACGCCGTGACGGTTGAACACGCGCACTTCGACGATCGTGCCCTGCACGCCCGGCGGCACGCGGAGCGAGGTATCGCGGACATCCGAGGCCTTTTCGCCGAAGATGGCGCGCAGAAGTTTTTCTTCCGGCGTCATCGGGCTTTCGCCCTTCGGCGTGATCTTGCCGACCAGAATGTCACCGGCTCGCACTTCCGCGCCGATGTACACGATGCCCGCTTCGTCCAGGTTCTTCAGCGCCTCTTCCGACACGTTCGGAATGTCGCGCGTGATTTCCTCAGGACCCAGCTTGGTGTCGCGGGCCATCACTTCGAATTCCTCGATGTGGATCGAGGTGAAGACGTCGTCCTTCACGATCCGCTCGGAGAGCAGGATCGAATCTTCGAAGTTGTAGCCATTCCACGGCATGAACGCGACCAGCACGTTGCGGCCGAGCGCCAGCTCACCGAGATCGGTCGAAGGACCGTCGGCGATGATGTCACCCTTCTTCACAATGTCGCCGACCTTCACCAGCGGACGCTGGTTGATGCAGGTCGACTGGTTGGAGCGCTGGTACTTCATCAGGCGATAGATATCGACGCCCGACTTGGTCGGATCGAGATCGTCGGTGGCGCGGATCACGACGCGGGTGGCGTCGATCTGGTCGATGACACCCGACCGACGGGCCGCGATCGCGGCGCCCGAGTCGCGCGCCACGACGCTTTCCATGCCGGTTCCGACGAACGGCGCCTCGGCGCGCACCAGAGGCACG
>DASWQB010000270.1:0-26140 GCA_036398335.1 Afipia sp.
CAGGATTTGCGCGTCATGACGGCCGGCGATGGCCTACTCGATCCGGATGGCGGCTTCGCTCAGTTCACCCGAAGCGAGGCGCCGGTCGCCGTCAAATGCGATAATGTGGGTGATTGAAAAACCTCAACAATTTCCATGTTGAGGGCAATTATACCCGGATAAAACTTGACGTCAATATTACCCGGGTAATTTAGTGCCAGCTTGAATCATCGCCTCCAGTTTGGCCATCGGCATGACCTCGACGCCCGGCAGCGGCACATTGTCATCCGGCACGAAAAAATCCGGCATCAACGTCACGGACGGATCGACGCGATACCGATCGAAATTCCGTTCGCCGTTCGCGTAAAGAATCTTGTCATCGATGCAGAACTGCCCGGTGAATTCCCGCGACGGTTTGGTGAGGATTACGTGCGCGGCATCGGCCACGATGTCCGGCTTGCGGCTGGCGCGCATCATCGTGTCGCCGCCCAGGATATTGCCGACGGCGGCGGTGGCGATGGTGGTGCGCGGCCACAGCGCGTTGACCGCGATGCCGTCGCGCTTCAGTTCGCCCGCCATGCCAAGCACGCACATGCTCATGCCGTATTTGGCGATGGTGTAGGCGGTGGATGGCGCGAACCATTTGGTTTTCATATCGAGCGGCGGCGACATCATCATGATGTGCGGGTTCTGCGCTTTCTTCAGATGCGGAATGCAGGTCTTCGACACCAGGAATGTGCCGCGCGTGTTGATCGCCATCATCAGGTCGAAACGCTTCATCTCGGTCGCCTGCACCGGCGTGAGGCCGATCGCGCTGGCATTGTTGACGCAGATATCGATGCCGCCGAATTCGGCCGCCGCCTGATCGACCGCCGCGATCACCTGCGCCTCGTCGCGGATATCGCAGGCCACCGCGAGCGCCTTGCCGCCGGCCGCGCGAATCTGGTCGGCGGCGGTGAAGATGGTGCCCTCCAGCTTCGGCTGCGGCGTCGTGGTCTTGGCGGCGATCACGATGTTGGCGCCGTCGCGCGCGGCGCGCAGCGCGATGGCGAGGCCGATACCCCGGCTGCCGCCCGAGATGAACAGCGTCTTGCCTTTGAGAGTCGTCATCGTGGCGGCCTCTTCAGGTTAGGTCGCTTATGCGAGCGCGGGAAATCCGAACAGCCGCTGCGGATTGTCGGCGAGAATCCTGTCGCGAAGCTTTTCATCCGGCACCCAGTCGGCCAGCAGATCGAGCAGGTCCGACACGCCGGGCATGTGATGCCAGTTGGCGACATGCGGCCAGTCCGATCCCCACACGCAGCGGTCGGGAGCGGCTTCGACAAGCGCCCGCGCGAACGCAATCGTGTCGTGATAGGGGAAGCCGTCGACCGTATCGCGATACGCGCCCGACAGCCGCACCCAGGCGCCATCCCGCACCAGCGACAGCAGGATTTTGAATCCCGGATGATCTACTCCGGCCGAAGTCGGGAAGTGCCCCATGTGATCGACCAGAAACGGCACCGGCAGTTTTTTCAGCCGCGGGCCGAGCGTGACGAGATCGCGCGCATCGAGCAGGAATTGCAGGTGCCATCCCATCTCGCGGCAGATCGCGCCATAGGTCTCGATCTGGTCGAGGTTCAGGCCGCCGCCGGAATAGAGCACGTTCATGCGCAGCCCGACGACGCCGGACTCTTTCAGCGCGATGCGCTCCTTCTCCGCGCAATCGGGCGCAATGACTGCAATACCTCGCAGCCGCCGCGGATGGGCGCGCAGCGTCTCGACCATCAGTCTGTTATTCGTGCCATGCACGCTGACCTGCGTCAGCACGCCATACGACATTCCGGTGGCATCCAGCATCGCGATGTAATCGCGCGCCGGGGCAGGCGGCGGCGTATAGCTGCGGCCGGGGACAAATTCGTTTGAGCCGCCGATGACATGGCAATGCGTATCGACCGCGCCGCGCGGCACCTTGAACCGCGTTGGTCCATGTTGATGTGACGGAGGTCCCGGACAGACCGGGGGAATTCCAGCGGGCGCTTCAGACATCTGCGTGCAACACCTTGCCACGGGTTTCCGGCAGCGCGAAAGCCGCCGCGAAGAACACGACGTAAGCGATCACGGCGAAGATCGCAATCGCATTGGCGAGCGTCGTGGTGGTGGACAGCGCGCCGACCATGAACGGAAACAGCGCGCCGATGCCGCGCCCGAAATTGTAGCAGAAACCCTGACCCGACCCGCGAAGCCGCGTCGGATAAAGCTCGGTCAGGAACGCGCCCATGCCGGAAAATGCGCCGGATGCGAAGAAGCCGAGCGGAAAGCCGAGAATCCACATCACTTCATTGGTGATCGGCAATTGCGTGTAGGCGACCACGATGCAGATCGCGCCGAGCGAAAACACGAGAAACAGATTACGCCGCCCGATGCGGTCTGCCAGCCACGCCCCGGTCAGATATCCGATGAACGATCCGATGATGAGGGTGGCGAGATAGCCGGTCGATCCCACGATCGACAATTTGCGCTCGGTGGTGAGGAAGCGCGGCACCCAAAACGTAATGGCGTAATAGCCGCCCTGGCACCCTGTCGCTGCCAGCGCGGCCAGCGTCGTGGTTTTCATGATGGGGCGGGCGAAGATTTCCCAAAGCGCTGGGCGATCGCCCGATGCTTTCTGCCGCGCCATGGTGTCGGCGGAGATTTTCGGCTCCTCGACATAATAACGCAGATAAAGCACGAGCAACGCCGGCAGCGCGCCGACTGCGAACATCCAGCGCCATGCGATCTCGGCTGGAAGCAGCGAAAACAGGATCGCCTGCGAGAGCACCGCGAGGCCCCAGCCGACCGCCCAGCCGGACTGCACCGAACCGACGGCCCGGCCGCGGAATTGCGGGCGGATCGCTTCGCCGATCAATACCGCGCCGGCCGCCCATTCTCCGCCGAAGCCGAGGCCGAGCAGCGCCCGCGCCACCAGAAGCTGATTGAAATCCTGCACGAAGGCGCAGACCAGCGAGAAGAACGAGAACCATAAAATGGTGATCTGAAGGGTGCGGACGCGGCCGATGCGGTCGGCCAGATAGCCCGCGAGCCAGCCGCCGATCGCGGAAGCCAGCAGCGTCACGGTGCCGGCGAAACCGGCCATGCCGGGATCGACCTTCCAGAGCGCGATGATGGTGCCGATGACGAGCGGATAGATCATGAAATCCATGCCGTCGAGCGTCCAGCCCGAGGCGCAGGCCCAGAAGGTGCGCCGCTCCGGTACATTCATGTCGCGGTAGAACGCCAAGAGGCTGGTGTCTTCGATCGGAACGGCCTGGACGGCGCTATTGACAGGATCTGTGCTGTTCGGCTGAACCGCGCTCATGGAAATCTCCCCCACAATGTTATGTCAGCCGTTCTTCGACGGCATGCGGGAGTGATCTTACGCAGATTGAACGTCCTGTCGCGTGCAAATAAATTTGAGAGCGCGCTTATTCCGCAAAAGTGAATGCAGGCTTGCGATGAGAATAGGGGCAGACGTAAATTCTGCTGCGTGATGAGATGAGGTTTAATCGTCATTGTGAGGAACGTCAGCGACGAAGCAACCCAGCCTTTTCCTGGAGCTCTGGTCTTGGAGCTCTGGTTTTGGAGCACTGGTCTTGGCGCTCTGGATAGCTTCGCTCCGCCCGCAATGACAGTGGAACTAGTCGAACATCATTTTATCACGCTCTAGTATCCCGCCGCTTCCGCGCCGCGGGTGCGCGGATCGGGCGCGCCGAGCCATCCCTTGTGTCCGTCTTTCGGCGATGCAGCGATGGAATTCGCCGAGGTCTGTCCCATCGGCCCGGCGATGGTGTGGCCTCGCGCACGCAGGCCGTTGAGTGTCTCGGGCGAAAATCCTTCCTCAACGCGCACGTCATCGGGCAGCCATTGATGGTGCAGCCGCGGCGCATCGACCGCCTGTGCGACGTTCATGCCGTTATCCAGCACATTGACGACGATCTGAAGAACGGTGGAAATGATGCGGCTGCCGCCGGGCGAGCCGGTGATGAGGACGGGCTTGTCGCCCTTCAGCACGATGGTCGGCGACATCGAGGACAGCGGCCGCTTGCCGGGACCGGGCAGATTGGCCTCATATCCGACGAGGCCATAGGCGTTCGACGCGCCGGGTGCGGCGGTGAAATCGTCGAGCTCGTTGTTGAGCAGCACGCCGGTGCCCTCCGCAACGAGGCCGACGCCGTAGCTGAAATTCAGCGTGTAGGTGTTGCTCACCGCGTTGCCGCTTTTATCCACCACCGAGAAATGCGTGGTGTTGACGCCTTCATGCGGCGCGGGCGCGAAGATCGTCCGCGCGGGCGTTGCCTTCGCCATGTCGATGGTGGCGCGCTGCCTGAACGCATAGTCCTTCGACAGCAATTGCGTCAGCGGCGCCTTGACGAAATCTGGATCGCCCAGATAGCGCGCGCGGTCGGCATAGCCGCGCTTCATCGCCTCGATCAGCACGTGCAGCGAATCCACCGACTGCGCGCCCAACTCGCGCAGCTTGAATCCCTCGAGAATGTTCAATGTCTCGATCAGCACCGTGCCGCCGGAGGACGGCAGCGGCATCGAGACGATGTCATAGCCGCGATAGGTGCCGCGCACAGGCTGTCGGACAACCGGCCGATAGGATTTGAGATCGTCAAGGCTGATAATCCCGCCGGCGTCCTTGATGCCGGCGACGAGCTTTTCAGCGACCGGACCCTGATAAAATCCGCGCGGTCCCCTCGAAGCAATCGTTTCCAGCGTCGCGGCGAGATCGGTCTGGATGAGCTTGTCGCCGTTGCCGAGCGATGTGCCGTCATGCTTGGAGAAGATTTTCTGACTCGATGGCCATTTTGCGAGTCTCTTGTGCCAGTCCGGCAGCGTGTCCGCGTTGTCGTCATCGATGACGAATCCCTCGCGCGCCAGCACGATCGACGGCGCAAGCAGTTCGCGCAGCGAAAATTTGCCCGAGCCGTATTTATCGAGCGCCATGCTAAGCCCCGCGACCGTGCCGGGCACGCCGATGCCTAGCGCGCTGTCGCGCGATTTGGCGGGATCGGGTTTGCCGTCGGGCCCAAGAAACATATCGCGCGTTGCGGCCGCAGGAGCCGTCTCGCGATAATCCAGCGCGATGTTCTGATTGTTCCTGGCCAGATGAATCACCATGAAACCGCCGCCGCCGATATTTCCGGCGCGCGGATAAGTGACGGCCATGGCGAATCCGGTCGCGACAGCCGCATCGACGGCGTTGCCGCCGCGTTTCAACACATCCGCGCCGATGCGGGCGGCGAGTTTTTCCTGCGCCACCACCATGCCGTGCTCGGCGAAGACGGGCATGACGCTGCCGGAAACAGGCGGGACATAAGGCTGATGACGAAAGTCCTGCGCCGGTGCGGCGGTAACGAAAAGACCGAGAGTGATAAGGGATAATGCGCGGAAGGATGTTCGCTTCATTCTTCAGTCCATTTCATCATCGAAACAGGCGGAGACCTGTTGCTCACGCGCGTGGTGGCTCGCAAGTTCGCCCCGTTCTGGCAGCACTCTTATTTGCGAACTTGCGAGCCGAAACCAAACGAGAATCGTATCATTGCTGTCCCTTTGATGCCGACGTTCGTATGGGAGCGCGCTGCAAGGTCGTACGAATTTCGGAATCGGGACACTGGCCGCTCGCGGCGCATGCGGATATGTGCTTCAGATCCGGCGAGAGAATGAGCATGAGCGAAGAGAGCCTTCACGTAAACATGAACGATGCATCGGCAAGTGTGCCAACCGTCTATCCGCCGCGCCGCGCCATCGTTGGCTGGCTGTTGTTCGACTGGGCGACGCAGCCTTATTTCACGCTGATTACGACATTTGTGTTTGCGCCTTATTTCGCCGGCTTTATCGCGCCGGATCCCGCCACGGGTCAATCGCTGTGGGGCTTCGCGACCGCGGCGGCGGGATTGCTGATCGCGTTTCTGTCGCCGGTGCTCGGGGCCATCGCGGATGCCGGCGGGCGTCGCAAGCCGTGGATCGCGGCGTTCGGCGCGCTGCTGGTGATCGGCTCCTGCGCGATGTGGATCGGGCGGCCCGGCGATCCGTCGGTGATCGTGCCGGTTCTGGTCGCGTTCGGCATCGCGACTGTCGGCGCGGAGTTCGCCACCGTGTTCAACAACGCGATGATGCCGACGCTGGTGCCGCCCGAGAAAATCGGACGGCTTTCCGGAACGGGCTGGGCCACCGGCTATGTCGGCGGCCTGATCAGCCTCATTCTTGTTTTGGGTTTTCTCGCCGCGAATCCGACAACCGGAAAAACATTGCTCGGATTCGTGCCGTTGTTCGGTCTGGAGACGGCATCGCATCAAGGCGACCGCATCACCGGACCGCTCACCGGACTGTGGTTCATCGTGTTCGTGCTGCCGATGTTTCTGTTCACGCCGGATCACGCCGCGAAGAAGCCAATGGAGGGCGCGGTGCGCGAGGGCCTGCGCGAATTGCGCGGCACCTTGTCGTCGCTGCCGTCACAGCCCAACATGGCGACATTCCTCGTCGCCAACATGGTCTATACCGACGCGCTGGTGGCGCTGTTCGCGTTCGGCGGCATTTATGCGGCGGGCACCTTCGGCTGGCAGACCATCCAGATCGGCGCGTTCGGAATTCTGCTGACGATTTCCGGCACGCTCGGCGCGTGGCTCGGCGGCAAGCTGGATGATCTGCTCGGCCCGAAGAAAGTCATCACCGGCAGCATGCTGATCCTGCTCGCGGCGATTTTGCTGATTCTCTCTATCGACCGTGACACGATATTTTTTGTCATCAAGGTCGCGCCTCCAGTGCCGGACGGCGGCCTGTTCGCCGCACCCGCCGAAAAAGCCTATCTGGTGCTGGGATTCCTGATCGGCCTCGCCGCCGGTCCCTTGCAGGCGGCGTCGCGCACGCTTCTGATCCGTCTCGCGCCGAAGGAGCGCATCACGCAATATTTCGGGCTGTTCGCGCTGTCGGGAAAAGTGACATCGTTCATCTCGCCGCTGGCGGTCAGCATCGTCACCGCGATCACCGCGAGCCAGAAGTCCGGCATGGCGGTGCTGGTGGTGTTCTTCGTCGCGGGGCTGTTGTTGCTCGCAAGGGTGCGGGAGCGATGATCCGCCGACACATAACAGTCGTCATGGCCGGGCTCGTCCCGGCCATCCACGCCTTAGAGAAACATGCGAAAGACGTGGATGCCCGGCACAAGGCCGGGCATGACGACGATATTGATGACTTTCTTCAATGCTTGAAATGCCTTGTCCCGGTGAACACCATGGCGATGCCATGGGCGTCGGCGGCCTCGATCACCTCATTGTCGCGCATCGAGCCGCCGGGCTGGATCACCGCCGTTGCACCGGCCTCGATGGCGACAAGCAGGCCATCGGCGAAGGGGAAGAACGCGTCGGAGGCGACCACCGAGCCCTTGGTCAGCGGCGCGGCAAGTCCCAATTCTTTCGCGGCGTCTTCCGCCTTGCGCGCGGCGATCCGCGCCGAATCCACGCGGCTCATCTGGCCCGCGCCGATGCCGACGGTCGCGAGGTCCTTCGCGTAGACAATCGTGTTGGACTTGACGTGCTTGGCGACGCGAAACGCGAAGCGCAGATCGGCCAGCTCATTGTCGCTCGGCGCGCGCTTGGTGACGGTCTTCAGCGTCATGTCGTCGACCACGGCATTGTCCCGCGATTGCACGAGCAATCCGCCGGCAACCGTCTTAGCCGTCAGTCCCTTTGCGCGCGGATCGGGCAGTCCGCCCGCGAGCAGCAGCCGCAGATTCTTTTTCGCCGCGACGATCTTGATCGCTTCGTCGGTGGCGTCGGGCGCGATGATGACTTCGGTGAAAATCTCGGTGATCGCGCGCGCGGCGTCTGCGTCGAGCGTCCTGTTCAGCGCGACGATTCCTCCAAAAGCAGACGTCGAATCGCAGGCGAGCGCCTTGCGATAGGCCGAGATCAGATCAGATCCCTCGGCGACGCCGCAGGGATTGGCGTGCTTGACGATGACGCAGGCGGCGGTGCGCTTGGCGTCGAACTCGCCGATGGCCTCATAGGCCGCGTCGGTGTCATTGATGTTGTTGTAGGAGAGCTGCTTGCCCTGTACTTGTTTGGCCGAAGACACGCCGGGGCGCTTGTCGGCGGTAATGTAGAACGCCGCGCTCTGGTGCGGATTCTCGCCATAGCGCAGCGCTTCGCTCAATCTGCCGCCGATGGCGCGAAAATCCGGCGCGTCGATATTCAGTTGCGCGGCGAACCAGTTCGAGATCGCGGCGTCATAGGCGGCGGTGCGCGCATAGGCTTTCGATGCGAGTCGCTTGCGCAGCGCCAGCGTGGTCGCGCCCTCGAAGGAATCCATTTCATCCAGCACGGCCTGATAGTCGGCGGGCTCGACCACGACGGCGACGTCATCATGGTTCTTGGCCGCCGCGCGGATCATCGCCGGGCCACCGATATCGATATTCTCGATGCAGGTCTCGAAATCCCCGCCGGTCTGCACGGCCGCCTCGAACGGATAGAGATTGACCACCAGAAGATCGATCGGCGCGATGCCGTGGTCCTTCATCGATTTTGCGTGCTCGGCATTATTGCGAATCGCAAGAAGACCGCCGTGAACCTTGGGATGCAGGGTTTTGACCCGGCCATCCATCATTTCCGGAAATCCGGTCAGGTCGGCGACATCCATCACCCTCAGGCCGGTCTCGGCGATGGCTCTGGCGGTGCCGCCGGTGGAAACCAGTTCAACGCCGCGCACCGCAAGTGCGCGCGCGAATTCGATCAAGCCGGTTTTGTCGGAAACGGAAAGCAGGGCGCGGGTCACGCGGTGCGGATGGGTCATCGGTCAGGTCCAGTTGAAGGCTGCCGCGTAGCACGGATTTCCGTGGTTTAAAACCGCACAGCGCGTAATGCGCTGATTCAGAGGAATTCTGGTTCGCTACAGCGGCAATTCCGGCTCGCGACGCGCGTTGCGCTTGGCAATGGTCGCGGAGGCCGAGCCCGTGGAGCGCGCAAAACTCCAGCGGATGGTGAGGGCGTTGCGCGCGTTCTGGTGAATCACGATCTGCGCGGTGCGGCGCGCGCCGTCGGAGCCGGCCAGGAAGACGCTGTCTTCCAGCTCAACTTTCTGGTCCTGCGCTTCGAATGTCCACACGTCGCGGTTCGGCAGGACCAGCATCACGCCACGTCCATCGCTGAGACGGCTGGCCTTGACACTCGGATGCAGGTGAAACCGCAGCGCATAATCGTCGTTATCGCGAAACGCGCCGCCTCTCTTGGTCAAGGTATCTTCGCCCTCGAGTCTTGAGCCGTCCTGCGCGACCATCAGCACGCGGCGGTGAACGACGCCGAACGGCTTGCGGTAGCCGTCATGCGACATCGTCAGCAGCGTGCCGTCCTCCATGATCTCGCGAAACGATTCGACATCGCCCGGCCCGCTGACGATCGGCGAGCCTTGCAGCATCTTCTTCATCGAGGACAGCTGCACGAACTGGCTCGATGAGGTTTCGTGAAAGGTCAGCGTGGAATGCGCGGCGGTGGAGCGTGCGAACGCGCGCCAGTTGTCGCGGCTGGTCGGCGCCATGCCGCAATTGACCACGATGCGGCAGGCGCCCGAGGACATCTCGAATGATAACGTACCGGCATGCGCCGAGTGGCTGAGAGAGGGCGGCGGCGGCGGCCCGACATCGGCGATCAATGTCATCGGTCCGGCATCGAGGCGCTGATAGCCGGTATGCGGCATATGCGGCATCGGCGTGCCGTGGGTGTCGTCATAAGCGAGCAGGGTCGCGATCACGCCGGAGTGCGCGGTGCTCATGCCGTTGAACAGCGCGAAACTGCCGTCGCCATGGCGGAAAAAGCGCAGCATCGGCATCATGCGGTCGATGGCGTTGAGGAGCGCGGGCGGCGGGGCGATGTTGCGCGCGGCGAAGGTCTGCCGCAGCGGCAGCATGTCGAGCAGCAATTCGACCAGCGCGCCGGGATTGCGCGAAATATGTCCGCCGTCGGGCAGGATTTGCCGCTGCAACTCGTCCGACAGTTTCTTGGTCGCGGCGCGGATGAATTTCGTCTGATTGGCGAGACACAGCGAGGCGTAACACAGCGCGATCAGAACCTGCAGCCGCGCAATGCCGTCCGGTATATCGAGCGTGGTGTAACGCAGATAGCGGATGTCCCGCGTCAGGTTGCGCAGGAAGCGGCGGTAGAATTTCCCGTCGGCCTCATTGAGCAGCAGCGGCGCCTGCGACAGCAGCGAGATCACGCGCCGGGCGAGCACGTCGGCGCGCCGGCCGACGGTGCTTTTGCGCTTCGCGCTGCCCCAGTCGTCGATCAGCGCGCGCGCATTGGCGCGTGTGATGGCCGAATCGGCGGCGCGCAGATGGCGCAGCCAGCCGAATCCCAAAAGCGCGACCTCCCAATCCTCCGATGGCGGGTCGAGATCGAACACGGAGCGGCCGTGGCAGGTGACGATCTTGCCCGCGAACACGAAACGGCCCGAATAGATTTCCGCCGCGCGGGTTGCATCGGTGGTGCGCAGATCGTGCGGCGCGATCAGAAGCCGGTCGGTGCGCCCCGGCCAGAAGCGCGACAGCGCTACCGAATTGCCGCTGGCATGCGCCATCACCTTCCGCGCGGCGCGGCCAAGCAGCAGTCCTGAAATACGTCTTTGTCCGGCAGCAGACACGTTGGGTTTCTGTTGGGTTCTATCGCAAGAGAATCTCGCGCCCCCTTTGTAATCTGAAAACGCGCGCAAGGCATCATTCAGGGTTGCGGCAAGGGGCGCGCGAGCGAATCGCCCCGGCTTTCGCGGGCGGAGTCTAACCTGCTGTGGTGTTTCAGGATTTTACCAGGCGCGCGGCATAGAAGCCGTCGAGGCCGCCAAGCTTCGGATCGTCGTGGGGCAGATGGCAGGGCAGGGTGCGCAGATCGCCGTCCCTTGTGATGAGTTCGGAAAGGCCGGCGACATCGGAGGGCGCGATCGGAGCGCGCTTCATCGCGCCCTCCGATGCGAGCAGCCCCGCAATCGCCTGCTCGCCCTCCTCCGGCTCGAGCGAGCATGTGCAATAGACCAGCGTGCCGCCGGGCTTGAGCAGCGACACGCTTTTTTGCAGCAGGCGTTTTTGCAAAGCGACCAGTGCGCCGATGTCGGCTTCGTTCTTCAGCCACGCCACGTCGGGATGGCGGCGGATCGTTCCGGTCGCGGCGCAGGGCGCGTCGAGCAAAATGGCGTCGAATTCTTCGCCGTTATATTCGGCGGCGTCGGCGACGACGGTGGTGGCGTCGAGCGACAGGCGGCCGAAATTGTCCTTCAGCCGTGCGAGGCGCGCCGGAGAGCGGTCGATCGCGGTGACAATGGCGCCGGCCTGTGCGAGCTGCGCCGTCTTGCCGCCCGGCGCGGCGCACAGATCGGCGACGCTCTTGCCATTGAGATCGCCGAACAGCCGGGCGGGTATCGCCGCGGCGGCATCCTGCACCCACCATTGTCCGTCGTTGAAACCCGGCAGCATTGTCACCGAGCCCTGCAATGGCGTGCGAACCGTGCCGGTGGCAAGCGCCTCGCCATGCAGCCGCGTGGCCCAGCTTTCGGGCTCGGATTTCACTGTGAGATCGAGCGGCGGCTCAAAACCGATGGCGTTCGCCATCGCTTTGGCGGTGTCCTCGCCATAGGCGGCAACCCAGCGCGCCGAGAGCCATTGCGGCAGATCGATCATGGTGGAGGCGACTTCCGCCACCAGAGCTTCGCCTTCGCGGGCGCATCGGCGCAGCACGGCGTTGACGAGGCCGGCATATTTCGCGGCGCGTCGGTCGGCCTGCACGAGGCGCACCGACAGATCGACGGCGGCGTGATCGGGCACGTCCATCCAGAGGATTTGCGCGATGCCGATCAACAGCGCGCTTTGCGCGCGCGGAGCGTCGGTCGGAACGCCGCGATCCAGAAGGCGCGAGAGCACATGGCCCAGCGTGCCGAGCCGACGCAAAATCGTCGCCACCAGACGGCGCATCAGTGCGCGGTCGCGATCCGACAGTGTCTTGAGGCCCGGATGGGCGGCGGCGCCTTCAAGCTGATCGTCGAGGGTGCGGCGCTTGTGCAGAACGCCATCGAGAATATCGGCGGCTATCCGGCGCGCGGCGAGGCCGGGTACCTCGGTCGGCGGAACGAAACGCGATGACGGCATGCGGGGAAAACATCACTCAGCAGAAGGGGGACGGCGATATCGCCGCAGGGAGAGCCAACACGTGACACGTGAATATGCCAAATGTAAGAATTGGTTGCGGGCAGGCGCGGTGGTTCGCAAATCCGCTTCGGAGTTTGTTCGATGACCGATAAACAGGCGCAATCGCCGGAAACTTCCTCGCAGGGCGGCGATACGCCGCCCGGTGCGGCCTTCCCGCGCCCTCCGCTGCCGCCGGCCGCGCAGCGCGCTTTGGCTGAAGCCGAAGCCCGGCGCGCCGCCGCGGCAGACAACAAGGAAAATATCCACAGCGGCGCGAAGGAAATTCAGGGGCCATCCGGGCCCGAGCCCACGCGCTACGGTGACTGGGAAATCAAAGGCATAGCCTCGGATTTCTAGTTTGCCTGTGACGCTGCAATGTATATGCAACCACAGATTGTATTTGCGCGGGAGTGCGATTCGGGTTATTTAGGGATATGTTCCTAGATACCAGCCATCCGCACTTTCGCGGCTCTGCCCATGACTACCGGCATGATGTCTGCCGGCATGGCGGTTCGCACGTGCTTGTGCTGGCGGGCCTGATCTTCGCGCTTGGGGTCGCGACAGGATCGCTGCTGCCCTGGTCCGGAATCGGCCGTCATCAAAATACGAACGCGCCGCGCGCGGACACAGCGCCCGCTGTGCGCGCCGATAATTCCCCCGCGCGCGAAACGATCTGGAAACGGACCGGCAACAGTGACGTGCGCCATCCGGTCGAGGTGATCCGCGCGCTCGATGGCGATACGTTCGAGGCGCGGGTGCATCTGTGGCCGGGGCTGGACATGACGACGCGGGTGCGGCTGCGCGGCATCGACGCGCCCGAATTGAAAGCCGGATGTCCGCAGGAGCTGGACATGGCGCGGACCGCAAGCGACGCGCTGGATGCGATGCTGGCGCAGGGCGAGGTCACGATCTTCAATATCGGTCCGGACAAATATAACGGCCGCGTCGTCGCCGATGCCGCGACGAAGCAGACACCGAATGTGTCCGCCGCATTGCTCGCCGCCGGTTACGCACGCAGCTATGGCGGCGGGCGGCGCGGCGGATGGTGCACGAGTGCGAGCCGCTAGGGAAGACAGTTCAAATCATATCGAATGCCGTCATCCTGAGGTGCCATTGCGTAGCAATGGCCTCGAAGGGTGACGCCCATCCTTCGAGGCTCGCTGCGCTCGCTCCTCAGGATGACGCTGTATGCTCAGCACGGCCAAACGAAAAAGCCCCGCATAAGCGGGGCTTTTTGCATCCAGTCTTGATGGAGATCAGCGCGAGGTGACGACCACAGGCGTGCCGACCGACACGCGCTCGAACAGATCGGTGATGTCCTGATTGAACATGCGCACGCAGCCGTAAGAGACATAGCCGCCGACCGAGTTCGGCCGGTTGGTGCCGTGAATGGCATATTCGCCGCCGGCCAGCGTCATCGCGGCCACGCCCATCGGGTTGGACGGCGAGCCGCCCTGAATCACGTTCGGAATGTTCGGCACGTCACGCTTGACTTCGGCGGGCGGCGACCACGCAGGATTGCGATATTTGCCGCTGATCATGGTCTGGCCGGCCCACTGCTTACCGGGCTTGCCGACGCCAACCGGGTAACGCAAGGCGTGCTGGCCATCGATCACGTAATAAAGGCGGCGTTCGTTGGTTTTGACCACGATGGTGCCGGGCGAGTATCCCGCCGGGGCGCCAACAATTTCACGTGCCGAGGCAACAGTTCCCGAGACCAGACCCAGGGTCGTGGCGGCCATCAGGGCCACAGCGAATTTTCGCAACATATCAATCCTCCAGAACTGCCGCTTGCCGCAAATGCCGCCGCGCCGGTGGAATGGACCGGGGCGGCTAGCCTGCGCTGGACGGCTAAAAGCGGCGTCATATAGGGGAAAATAACGGGCAGATGTAAATGCCCGTAAAACAACACTCGGCCGCAAAAGCGCCCCCATGCGCTATTGGCGGCTAACATTCGTGTGACCGCGCCGAAAATACCGCCCGATCCGCCCGATGACCCGGTTGAGACCGGTCTCAGGCCGGAGCGTGCTTCTTGTTCTGCCGGTTGTTGACGAGGTCGGTGACCACCGCCGGATCGGCCAGCGTCGAGGTGTCGCCCAGCGCATGGTGCTCGTCCTCGGCGATCTTGCGCAGGATGCGCCGCATGATCTTGCCGGAACGCGTCTTGGGCAGGCCCGGCGCGAACTGGATCAGATCCGGAGAGGCGATGGGGCCGATATCCTTGCGCACCCAGGCGACCAGCTCCTTGCGCAGGTCTTCGTTCGCCTCGACGCCGGTCATCAGGGTCACATAGGCATAGATGCCCTGGCCCTTGATGTCGTGCGGATAGCCGACCACGGCGGCTTCCGAGACCTTGTCATGCGCGACCAGCGAGCTTTCGACCTCGGCCGTGCCCATGCGGTGGCCGGAGACGTTGATGACATCGTCCACGCGACCGGTGATCCAGTAATAGCCATCGGCGTCGCGGCGGCAGCCGTCGCCGGTGAAATACTTGCCTTTGTAGGTCGAGAAATAAGTCTGCTCGAAACGCTCGTGATCACCATAGACCGTGCGCATCTGGCCGGGCCATGAGCGGGTGATGCACAGATTGCCGGAGCATTCGCCCTCCAGCGGCTTGCCATCGGCATCGACGATTTCCGGCACCACGCCGAAGAAGGGCCGCGTCGCAGAGCCGGCCTTGAGCTTGGTCGCGCCGGGCAGCGGGGTGATCATGATGCCGCCGGTCTCGGTCTGCCACCAGGTATCGACGATCGGGCAGCGATTGTCGCCGACCACGCGATAATACCATTCCCATGCTTCGGGATTGATCGGCTCGCCGACGGAGCCGAGCAGCCGCAGGCTGGCGCGCGAGGTTTTCGTCACCGGCGCGTCGCCGGCCTGCATCAGAGCACGGATCGCGGTGGGCGCGGTGTAGAAGATGTTGACCTTATGCTTGTCGATCACCTCCCAGAACCGGGAGTTGCTCGGATAATTCGGTACGCCTTCGAACATCAGCGTGATCGCGCCATTGGCGAGCGGGCCGTAGAGAATGTAGCTGTGGCCGGTGACCCAGCCGACGTCGGCGGTGCACCAGTAAACGTCACCGTCGTGATAATCGAACACGTATTGATGCGTCATCGCCGCATAGATCAGATAACCGGCGGTGGTGTGCAGCACGCCCTTCGGTTTGCCGGTCGAGCCCGATGTGTAGAGGATGAACAGCGGATCTTCCGCGTTCATTTCCTCGCATGGGCATTCGGATTCAACGACCGCGGAAGCCTCGTGATACCAGACGTCGCGGACCGGATCCATGTCGACCTTGCCACCGGTCCGCTTGACGACCACGACCCAATCGACATTGCCGACCTTGGCAATGGCGGCATCGACATTGGCTTTCAGCGGCACCTTCTTGCCGCCGCGCAGGCCTTCATCGGCGGTGATGATGACGCGCGACTGGCAATCCTCAATGCGGCCCGCCAGTGAATCCGGCGAGAAGCCGCCGAACACCACGGAATGAATCGCGCCGATCCGCGCGCAAGCCAGCATCGCGTAGGCCGCCTCGGGGATCATCGGCATGTAGATGGTAACCCGGTCGCCTTTCTTGACGTTGCGCAGCCGCAGGATGTTGGCCATCTTGCAGACTTCGTCGTGAAGCTCGCGATAGGTGATGTGGCGCGAATCCTTCGGATCGTCGCCTTCCCAGATGATCGCGGTCTGGTCGCCGCGCTTGTCCAGATGACGGTCGATGCAATTGTAGGCGGCATTGAGAACGCCGTCCTCGAACCATTTGATCGAGATGTTGCCCGGCGCGAAGGACACGTTCTCGACCTTGGTGAACGGCGTGATCCAGTCAACGCGCTGGGCCTGCTCGGCCCAGAAGCCGTTCGGATCGCTGATCGAGCGCGCATACATCTGCCGATATTTCGCGTCGTCGATGAAAGCGCGCTTGGCCCATTCGGACGTGACCTCGTGAATATGGTCGGACATGATATTCCTCCGGAAGCCGCCGCTTTATGGAAACGGCGTTCAAAGCTTTTTTGTTAGGCGGATTATGCGCTTCCAAAGGGGGGCGCGACAAGCCGCAACACTTAGGACTTTTGTCGGAACAGTGAGGCCCGTCTTTGATCCTGGACAAATCCGGGCGGGGGTTCGGATAAAGTTATGTTCCCTTGAGCGCCCATACCGAGGTTTGCTTGATCTCGGCGTCTTCAAGGTCGCGCGTCACCGGCACGCTGTAGTCCGCGATCCGGACGAGCCGGTCCTGCGGCAGATAGCTGCGCCCCGGATCGCCGATCAGGACAACCGCGCCGCGCATGGCGCGGTGCGTCAGGAAGTCGAGGGCGCGTTGAGCGGTATCCCGTTCATAGAAAATGTCGCCGGCCAGAATGACATCCCACTCTTGTAATGTTGTCTGTGTCAAAAGGTCAGTCTCGATCGGGCGCAATGCGACACGATTGGCCTGGGCGTTGAGCGCGGCCGCCGTGCGCGCGAAGGCGTCGATATCCGCGGCATCGACCGAGGCGGCGCCGGCCATCATGGCGGCGATGCCGACCATCCCGGAGCCGCTGGCGAGATCGAGAACGCTTTTGCCTCGCACGAGGTCCGGGTGATCGAGCACATGGCGTCCGAGCGCCTGTCCACCCGCCCAGGCAAACGCCCAGAACGGCGGCGGCAGGCCGTGTTCGCCGATTTCCTCTTCGGTCTTATGCCAGAGCGGCACGGCCTCGTCGGCCAGGTAGATCGCGATTTCCGGAATCAGCGGCACGTAACGCTTGCGCGTATTGGCGCGGATGAAGGCGTCCTTGTCGGCGATGTCCGTCAAAAGCCGAACACGCCGATCACCGCGCCCATGATCAGCACCACGCCGAGCCAGTGTCCGGCATCGATCAATGTCAGCATCGGCTTGTGGTCTGCGAATGCATAGTTCACCGCGATGGTGGTGACCATGAAACCGAGCCAGATCGCGAAAGCCAGTTTCAGTCCGTGGGAAACCGTCATCGGGCCGGTGCGGATCATGAGGCCCGCGAGCATTCCGGCCATGAGAAGTTCGCAAATGAACGACAGGATGAACGGCGCCACTTTGGCGAAGCCAGTTTTGCCGCCGCACTTGATCTCTTCCAAGGTCTTTCCCTGGGCCGCGACCCACAATTTACCAAGCGGGGTATAATACGCGGCGCCGAACAGCCATGCTGCGATGGCGGCAACAATGACGGCGGTGATCTTCACGCCATAGAAAATCATTTCCAAAACCCCTTGTGTAAAATCAGACTCCGCAAATCAAATTCCGCCCATCTTGCAAATCAGTTTCCATTGGTCCGGCGTGACGCTTTGCACCGATAGCCTCGAATATTTCAGCAGGTCCATGCCGGCGAGTTTTTTCTCCGCTTTCACCGCAACCAGTGTCACGGGATTTTTCAACGGCTTGTCGGCCTTGATGTCGACGCAGACGAATTTGCCGCTCTCGTCGGTCGGATCGGGGTAGTGCTCGCGAATGATCTCTGCGATGCCGACGATCTCCTTGCCTTCGTTGGAGTGGTAATAGAAGGCGAGGTCGCCCTTTTTCATCTTCATCATGTTGAGCTTGGCGGTGTGGTTGCGCACGCCGGTCCACGCCTCGCCCTTCGCGCCTTTCGCCACCTGCTGGTCCCATGACCAGGTGGACGGCTCAGACTTCACCAGCCAGTAATTCATGTTCGCTTTATCCTTCAGCCCTGAATGGCCGCGTCAGAAGCATGTCCATCGCTTCGTTGATCGTCACCGCATGGGCGAGCACGGCGGCAACCGCCTTCGCCACCGGCATGTCGGTTTTTTGCTCGTCCGCCATCTCGATCAGGACGGGCGCGGTGGCTTCACCCTCGCTCAAGATCTCGCGCGATGGCTTCTCGCCGCGTCCGAGCGCCACGCCGAAAGAGAAGTTGCGCGACTGCGCTGATGAGCAGGTCAGGATCAGATCGCCCAGTCCCGAGAGCCCGGCCATGGTTTCCGCCCTTGCGCCGCAGGCGACGCCGAAGCGCATCAACTCCGCGAACCCGCGCGTGGTCAGCGCCGCCAGCGCGGACGCGCCAAGCTGTTTGCCGGCAACGATTCCCGCGGCGATCGCCAGCACGTTCTTGGCCGCGCCGCCTATCTCGACGCCGCGCACGTCGGTTGAGTGGTAGGGCCGGAATGTCGCCGAGCCGAGCGCATGCACAAGCTGGATCGCGAGCGTCTCATCATGCGCCGCGAGCGTCACCGCCGTCGGCAGGCCACGCGCCACATCGCTGGCGAAGCTCGGTCCGGAGAGAATCGCGGGCCTCGCCTTAGGCATGACCTCCGCGATAACCTCCGTCATGAATTTGCACGTACCACGCTCGATGCCCTTGGCGCACACCACAACCGGCGTGCCGTCGGCCAGATGCGGCGCGAGCGCGCTTGTCGCAGCCCGCAGGCTTTGCGCGGGCACCACCAGTAGGATCGCATCGGCCTTTGTGCTCGCCGCGAGATCGGCGGTGACTTGAATATCCTTCTCAAGACGGATGCCGGGAAGTTTGATGCCTTCTCGTGCGTGCGACAGATGTTCTGCGTTTGCAGCGCCGCGCGCATAGAGCGTGACATTGCGTCCGGCGCGCGCCGTGGTATTGGCCAGCGCCGTGCCCCATGCGCCCGCGCCGATCACCGTGATGTTGTCGAATGAGGCCATGGCTGCGCTTTACTGTGCTTTATTGTATTTCTCGATTGTCATGCGCGGACTTGATCGCGCATCCATTCTTGGAAAAAGGATGGATTGCCGGGTCAAGCCCGGCAATGACATTCCTGGTGGTGAGGTTTCCATCAAGCCTGCACGCTCTTTGTTTAATGCCGCGCGCGGGTGTTGACGAATTTGGTCGGCGCCGTTGCGTTTTCATCGAGCTTCCAGCGCGCGCGGGGCGCGGTGTCCATCGGATCGACGAGGCCGAGCGCCAATCGCTCGGCCCCTGCCCATGCGATCATCGCGCCATTGTCGGTGCACAGCTGCGGCGGCGGAATGATGAGCGTGGTCTGTGCGCGGGCGGCGATATCCTGCAACGCATTGCGGATCGCCAGATTGGCCGCGACTCCGCCGGCCGCGACCAGTGCACGCGGCGATCCGAATTGCTCGCGAAACAATTTCAGTCCCACCTTGATGCGGTCGGCGGTCGCTTCCAGCACCGCGGCCTGAAAGCTCGCGCAGAGGTCCGATATATCTTGCGGCTCCGGCGGCATGAGACGGCTCGCCTCGTTGCGGACGGCGGTTTTCAACCCCGAGAAGGAGAAATTCGCGTCCGGCCGTCCCAGCATCGGCCGGGGGAACGCGAAGCGCGCCGGATCGCCGCCATGTGCCGCGCGTTCGACCTGCGGACCGCCGGGATAGGGCAGGTCCAGCATTTTCGCGACTTTGTCGAAGGCTTCGCCCAGCGCATCGTCGACGGTGGTGCCGAGGCGGACATAATGGCCGACACCGAGCACGGCGACGATCTGGGTGTGGCCGCCGGAGGCGAGAAACAGGCAATAGGGAAACGCCAGCGCCACGGTCAGGCGCGGCGTCAGCGCATGCGCCTCCAGATGATTGACCGCGATCAGCGGGGTATTGTGCACCATCGCGATCGCCTTGGCGGTGGTGAGGCCGACGATGACGCCGCCGATCAGGCCCGGACCGGCCGCCGCCGCGACGCCGGACAATTGCGAAAAGCCGACGCCCGCGTCCTTCATCGCCGTGGCGACAATACCGTCGAGCATGTCGACATGGGCGCGCGCGGCGATTTCCGGCACGACGCCGCCGAACGGGGCGTGTTCGTCGATCTGCGAGCGCACGACATTGGACAGAATCCGTCCGCTGCCGTCCGCCTGACGCTCCACGACCGCCGCGGCGGTCTCATCGCAGGTGGTCTCTATTCCGAGCACCAGGGTGGATTGATCGCGAGCCAAATCAAACCTTTACCATCTGTCCGTACTCTGTCCGTACAACGGCCCTCCGCTGCCGGTTTGGGTTAGCATTGACGGCCGCCATGCAAAAGGTGGTTTCATCGTGATCCCGGGCCGGCACGCCGAACACGCGTTTTATGTTACAAGCAACAGGCCGGACGTCCGGGGAAAGCACGCGATATGGCGATTCTGGTGACCCGGCCCCAACCGGACAATGACAAGACAGCACAAGGCCTGCGCGCGAGGGGGCTTGAGGTGCTGGTCTCGCCGATCCTTCGGCTCGAGCCGTTGCCGTTTCACCACGACCCGGACGTGACATATGACGCGGTGATCGTCACCAGCGCCAATGCGATGCGCGCGGTGAAGGACGACCCGGGCCTTGCGCCGCTTCAGGGTCTCAAATTGTTCGCGGTTGGCGATGCGTCCGCGGAGATCGCCCGGCAAAGCGGTTTTCGCAACGTGGTCAGCGCCAGCGGCGACGGGGCGGCGCTGCGCGAGGCGGTCACCGCGAAACTGAAAAAAAACAGCACGCTCTGTTATCTGGCGGGCGCGGATCTTGGCCGCGATCTGACCGTCGAACTCGGCGAGCGCGGGTATACGGTTATTACCCACACCACCTATCGCATGATACTTGTTCCCCATTTCAGCGACGCCGTCATTGCGGCTTTCAGCGCCAATGACATCGAGGCGGTGCTGCATTATTCGCGGCGCAGCGCACGGGCCTTTATCGACGCGGCGCAGGCGTCAGGCGTCGAGATTCTCGCTTTGGCGCTGCCGCAAATCTGCATTTCGCAGCCGGTGGCCTCGATCCTGCGCGAAGCCGGGGCGAGCCGGGTCATCGTGGCGCAATCCCCGGATGAAAATGCCATATTCGGGGCGCTGGATCGCACGTTGGGCAAGACATAGGAACCGGCGGCATAAAAGATTTGTCGCCATAAAGCGGTTCGAAAATCTGCTAGAGAACACGAAAGACGTCGAGGAGGAGAGTGGCCATGGACGACGACAAATCCGGCGGCACCCCCGACGATGCGCCGCAGGTTCCGCCCGCCGGCAAACGCAAGCGCCCCGGACCGACCATCGAGCTGACTGCGGCGGATGTATCCCATGCGGGTGACGCGCAGGCCGATAAGGCCCCAACCGAGACCGCTGAGAGTGAAAAGCCCTCGCGCTGGCGCGAAAGGATGAAGGGTTTCTCGATACCTTCATTCAGCCGGCCATCATCCGGTGGAAGTGCGGGAAGTGGGTCGCTGCTCGTCCCGGTTTTGACCAGCGCGATCGTCGCGGCCTTAATTGCGGGCGGCGCATTGCTGATGGGACAACCCACGGCGCCTACTGAAAATTCCGCCGCGTCGTCCGACAGCGCGCTGATCGATGCCTTGCGGGTTCGGATTGCCGCGCTGGAATCCCGAAACGGACAGCCTGCACGGGCGACCGCCGATCCCGCATTGGCTGCGAAGATCGGTTGGATCGATGAGGCGCTTGCTTCGTTGCGCGAGGAGGTGAGAAAACTGCGGGTGCAAAATGACAGCGCCGCAGCCAGCATCGCCGCGCTCAAATCGGCGCCGAAAGAACCAGCAGCGGCGGCTGCTATCGATACCTCCGCTCTCGAAGACCGGCTGATCAAGCTCGAGCGCGCCACGGTGGCGCTCACGGCGGATGCGCCCACGCGCGCTGCTCCTGCCGCGCCCGCCGATCCGACCGTGCCGCGCGTGGCCGCCGCTGCCCTGCTCGATCAGGCCGTGCACCGCTCCGAGCCCTATGAGACGGCGCTCGGCAACGCGCGCAAATTCGGCGACACCGGCGCACTCAAGGCGCTCGAGCCTTTCGCCGCGACGGGCGTGCCGACTGCCGCTGCGTTGAGCCGCGAACTCCTCGCGCTATTGCCGCAGCTTGCACCCAAGCCTGACACCGCGCCGGCAACCGGCGGCATCTTGCAACGGTTGCAGCAGAGCGCCCTGAAGCTGGTACGGGTTCGGCGGATCGACGACGCGCAGTCCGACGACTTGCTGTCACGCGTGAAAGATGCCGCGCAACGCGAGGATATCGCCGAGGCGAAGCGTCTTTTGCTGACATGGCCCGAAAGCGAACGCGCTTTGGTGCAGCCGTGGATCGACAAAGCCGATGCGCGCGATGAAGCGTTGGCCGCCGCCAGCCGTTACGCGCAGGACGCCATGAGCGTGCTGCCGCGTCCTGCCGATTCGCAGTGACGATCCTGACCGCAGATCTTTTGAACGCAGATCTTTTGAACGCAGGGCTTTGAATGTTCCGTATCGTTTTCTTTCTCTGTCTGATCGCGGCGGCCGCGCTCGGCGCGGCATGGGTCGCCGAACAGAACGGCGACATCGCGCTGTCGATCGGCGCGTGGCGGATCGACACCTCGCTGCCGGTGTTCATGCTCATCCTGATTATCGCGTTCGTCGCGGTGTCGCTGGCATGGTCGCTGTTGCGCGGCGTCTGGCGTGTGCCGGCCCGGCTCGGCAAACACCGTCATGAACGGCGCAAGGCGCGCGGGCGCGAGGCGATCACCAGCGGGCTGATCGCGATCGGCACAGGCGATCATTTTTCCGCGCGCCGTCACGCGGGCATCGCGAAGAAACTGGCACAGCACGATCCGCTCGCGCTGGTGCTGCAGGCGCAGACGGCGCAACTGGACGGCGACCGCGACGGCGCACAGCGCGCCTTCCGCGCGATGGCGGAGCGCGAAGACACACGGTTGCTCGGACTGCGCGGTCTGTTCGTCGAGGCGCAGCGCAATGACGATCCTTACACGGCCGTGGCGATGGCCGAAGAGGCGCTGAAGATCGCGCCCGCCTCGCCATGGGCGTCGCATGCGGTGCTCGGTTTTCGCTGCGCCAAGGGCGATTGGGACGGCGCGCTTGCCATTCTGGAAAACAATCTCGCCGCCGGGCTGATCGATCCGGAACCTTATCGCCGCCAGCGCGGCGTGCTTTTGACCGCGCGCGCGATCGAACTTGAGCACAGCGACCGCGACCTGTCGCGCACCAGCATCATGGAAGCGGTCAAGCTCGCGCCGACGCTGGCGCCGGCCGCGACGCTGGCGGCGAAATTTCTCAGCGAAGACAACCAGACCCGCCGCGCGATGCGCGTTCTCGAAGTGGCGTGGATCGCGCAGCCGCAGCCCGATATCGCGGATGCCTACGCGCATGTGCGGCTGGGCGATTCATCACGCGAACGGCTTGCACGCGTTGAGACGCTGGCGAGCAAGGCGCCCGGTCATATCGAAAGCGCGCTGGCGCTGGCGCGCGCCGCGATCGATGCCAGCGAATTCGCCCGCGCCCGGGAGGCGCTGGCGCCCTTCATCGCGGCTCCAACGCAGCGTGTGGCGCTCTTGATGGCGGAGATCGAGCGCGCCGAGCATGGCGATGACGGCCGCGCCCGTGCGTGGATGCTGCGCGCGGTACGCGCCGCGCACGATCCCGCATGGACGGCGGACGGCTATGTGTCGGATCGCTGGCGTCCGGTCTCGCCGGTCACCGGGCGGCTCGATGCATTCCAGTGGGTGACGCCGGTGGCGGCGCTGCCCTCCGACAACAGCCGCGCCATCGAATCCTCCGCGCTTGAAGAGGCGCTTCTGGCCGCGCCGCGCCCCTCTCCCGTGGACGCCAGGACGACGAAAGATTTGGGGGCGCGGGATCTGGCCCCGCAGGATAATGCTCCCGTCATATCGGCTTCAGTTCCCTCGGCGTCGGCATCGGCGCTCGCGCCGGCCACCAACGGGGCCCAGCCGGCGGTGTTTCGGTCACGCCCGGCCGATGAAACCGGCAAGGCCGCGAGCATTCCGGCGGTGATTCCGATTGTGCGTCCGCCTGACGATCCGGGTGTTCCCGACGCCGTACCGGAGGCGGATTTCATCGATCCGGAGAGCGCGGAGGCAAGAAGCCAGCCCGGCGGCTGGCGGGGATTTTTGTCACGGCTGGGCGGCTGAATCTTGCAAAATGCACCCCCGGCCGATAACAGGTACTCAACGCACGGACGGGCCGGGTTCTGTCTTATAAGGTCCGGCCTCGCAAGGTCGCCGCAATAGCTCAGTTGGTAGAGCACGTCATTCGTAATGACGGGGTCACAGGTTCGAGTCCTGTTTGCGGCACCAGCATTTTTCTTAAATTTTGAGTGTCTTGAAAAAGGGCCGGGTCACCATGGGCCCTGTTCGTTGCGCAGGCGTTTGCGCCGGGCGCAATGTCAAATCGGCTTAACCTCAAATCGGCTTAACCAATGCGTTAGAAGTCAAATCTAGAATCCGCGCTCGGTCGGTGACGGCGGCCAATGATGTTTTCTTTCACGGAGATCATGATGGCACTCCTGACCAATCGGCTGGATCCCGCAAGGCTCGCTGCGGAACTGGATGAAAAAGGCTTCGTCTGCATCGAGAACGCGATTGATCCGTCTTGGGTGGAGCGTGCGCAGGCGTATGTGCAGAGTTTGGTCGAACAGAAGGGCAAACGCTATTTTGCGTTGAATGGGCTCTCGCGCGACCGGGGCACTCCCCCGCAGGAGTTGACAGACGATCCGCAGATGCGCGGTTTGATGAAGGACCTTGCCCATATCGGCTTTCCAAAGACGAAGCGGGACGAGGAAATCTTCACCGGTCTGCGCGTCGTTGCAGGCAGCACGGGGACGAGAGGTCGCTGCTGCACCATTACGACAAGCACGTGATCACGGCGCTGGTGCCGATCCTGATTCCGGAAGGCCCGAAGCGGCGCGCCGGAGAGCTGATCGTCTTCCCGAACCGCCGAGGCTATCGCCGGTTTGCGCTGCTGAACATTATCGAAAAGGTGATCGTCACGAGTAATTGGTATCGCAATCGCATCAACCGCAATTTGCCGGCGGGCGACGTGCCAAATGTTAAATATCTGAAGCCCGGCAACCTCTATCTGTTCTGGGGCTACCGGACGTATCATTCCAATTTTCCGGTCGCGCATGACGTGGTGCGGGCCACGATGCTGCTCCATTATGGCGATCCGCATGCGAACAGCGCCATCCTGAAAGCCATCTCCGCGCTGGGCGCGCGCGAGGAGCGCCGGATTCTCGAACAAAAAGCCTCGTAACGGTATGCACGTTCCGGCACAGGAATTTATGGCCGTCCGGCGCGCCGGTAACGCCTTGCTCAAGCATTGCTGATAATGTGTCGCGCACCGATCGGAACTTTAACAAGGAGAACATTGATGTTCTTCGTCAGCATCGCGTTGTTTGTTTTGGCCGGCCTGTTTTATGCGGCGAGCCGGGGCGAGTTCAGCGGCCTGTTGCGTCCGCTCTGCCAGTACGGCGGCATGTTTTGCACGCACCCGGAATGGATGCTTTACATCGCCGGAATCTGCCTGGTGTGGACGCTGTTTCTGAAAGTCGACCGGCTTTGAAGCCGCCGAATCCGACCAAGTCGAATCCGGTTAGCCGCCAGACGGTGGTCTAGAATATAAAATTTGCGCGGTTTCTGGCTGCAAAACCGGGATCTGCTTTTGCGGAATGTGCGTTCACGCGTTGACGTAAACGAAATCGCGCAGCAGTGGATAGATTTCGTTGTTCCACCGCTTGCCGCTGAACACGCCGTAATGCCCGACGCCGGCCTGCATGTGATGCACCTTGCGATAGGCGCGCACGCCGGTGCAGAGGTCCTGCGCGGCGAGAGTCTGGCCGATCGAGCAGATGTCATCCCGCTCGCCTTCCACCGTCATCAGGCCCATTTTTTTGATCGAGCCGCAATTCACCGGCCGGCCTTTGTAGGTCAGCTTGCCCTGCGGCAGCAGATGCTCCTGAAACACGTCGCGGATGGTCTCGATGTAGAAATCCGCCGGAAGATCCATCACCGCGAAATATTCATCGTAGAACGTCTTGATGGCGTCGGCCTTTTCCACATCGCCATTGGCGAGATGCTCGAGCAGGTCCTTGTGCTGCTTGATGTGCCGTTCGAGATTCATCGACACGAACGCCGTGACCTGGATGAAGCCGGGATAGACTTTGCGAAACGCGCCCTTGCACTGCATCGGAACGTAATTGATCAGATTGTCCTCGAACCATTTCAGCGGCTTGGACTTGGCGAATTCGTTGACCTTGGTCGGCTGGATG
>DASWQB010000271.1:0-4448 GCA_036398335.1 Afipia sp.
ACCAGCTGCATCAGATCCTTGTCCGATGACACGATGGTCGCCTTCGCGCCGCGTTCGCACGCCTCGCGTACATAGGTCGCGATCAGATCGTCGGCCTCGAAACCGATTTGTTCGAGGCATGGCAGATCGAACGCGCGCACAGCCTCGCGGATCAGGGGAAACTGCGGGATGAGATCGTCAGGTGCGGGCGCGCGGTGCGCCTTGTATTCGGGATAGAAGTCGTTGCGAAATGTCTTCTCGGACTTGTCGAACACGATCGCCAGATGCGTCGGCCGATCCGCCTGCGGCATATCCCGCATCAGCTTCCACAGCATATTGCAAAAACCGAGCACGGCGTTGACCTGCAAGCCGTCGGATTTGCGGTTCAGCGGCGGCAGCGCGTGATAGGCGCGGAAAATATAACCCGAACCATCGACCAGAAAGACATGATCGCCGGATCGCGGAGCGGATTTTGCGGCGGCCTCTGCCTCGGATTTTGTCTGTGTTTTTGTCATGGCGCTCATATAGGAGTTGCCTTACGCAATATCACCCCGAGCAGCGTATGCGCTATATGGAAACCATTGAACGCCGGTGTTTTCCATGGCCATGATGGAGCCGGGTACTCATGGAAGGACAAAAGAATGGATGCGCGGTTCGCGGAATTGCAGGAAAAGCTGCGCGCGGCAGAAGCCGAGATCGAGGCGGAACTGACGCGCCGCCGCGAAGCGCTGCGCTTCGAGGTCCACAACCGCCGTATCGTGTTCGAAGGCGAAGTAAAGCGGCTGCATACCACTATGCGGACCCATGCGCTGCGCTATCTGGTCGGCGCAAGGCTGTTGGTCGTGCTGACGGCGCCGGTGATCTATGCGGTGATCGTGCCCATGATCGTGCTGGATATTTTCGTCATGATCTATCAGGCGGTATGTTTTCCGATTTACGGCATTCCGCAGGTTCGCCGCCGCGATTATCTGGTGTTTGATCGCCATCATCTGGCGTATCTGAATATCATTGAGAAATTCAACTGCGCCTATTGCTCTTACTTCAATCAGGCGGTCGCTTTTGTCCGTGAGGTCGCCTCGCGCACGGAAGTTTACTGGTGCCCGATCAAACATGCGCGCCGCGTGCTCGGTCCGCATCCGCATTATGCGGGCTTCGCTGATTTCGGCGACGCACAGGCCTATCGTGTGCGAATCGCTGAGATGAAAGGCGGCGTGAAGCCTGAGCTTCTGGCTTAAGGCATGATCCGGAAAAGGGAGAACCGGTTTTCCGAAAAGATCATGTGCAAATCGGTCCCGCGCGGATCATTCCGCGGGTTGAAGAGCAGCGCGGGGCTTTTTGGGCGCGATCCAGAACATATCCGGCCGCTCGAACAGGAATTTCAGTTTTGTGCGCCGGGCGCCCCACCAGATCGCCAGTGCGCCGATCACGCCCATCGCGGTGACGATCAGAGAGATCGCGCCGATGTCGGGAATGATATTCGTTTTGAGCAGGAGCGTACGCGTTACCGCCATCGGCAGGAAGAACGCCAGATAGATCGCGATCGAATGCTCGCCGCAATAACGCAGGCCATCCAGCAGGTGCCCGCGAGCCAGCAGCGTGCCGACGGCGATGATGGCACAGGCGCCGGCAAAACCCAGCATCAGCGAGATGCCTGGCAGCACGCTCAGCCCGGTGAATACCAGCGCGGAATTGATCGCGAACCAGAGCGCAAGCGCGGCGAGCGCGCGCTGCGGATTATTTCTCACCCCCTCTGCCAGAGCGAACACACGCGGCGCGAACAGATAGCCCGCGTAAAAATAGACAAAACGCGCGGCGAATTCGTCGATCACGGTCCAGCCCGTCGAGACATGCGCCATTTCCAGTGCGGCGGCGATGGCAAGGATCGCTGCGGCGGGGATGCGTCCACGGCACGCTTTGGCCACGACAAAGAAAACCGGCAGCATATAGATAAACCACAGCGTGCCGAACGGCTCGATGAAGGATTCCAGATACAGATAGCCGACATGCGCCCAGCCTTGTTCGGCGGCGAGACCGGGGGCTTTGAAGGCGAACTGAATCGCGACCCACAGGATATAGAAGTAAAGGAAATGCACGACCTTGCGGTCGAGATAAGTACGCCAGTCGCGATCGATCACGCGCGACAGGAACAGTCCCGAGATCAGGAAGAAATCCGGCATGCGGAACGGCCGCGCGAATTCGACCACCAGATGCATGAAGCCCTGCTTGCCGGCCGCCAGCTCCACGCCCAGCGTCGAATGCATCATCACCACCATGACGATGCAGATGCCTTTGGCGTAATCGACCCAGTCGACCCGCTCGGAGGTGCCGGCAAGGCCCGCGCCTGATGTCTCATTTCCGGTCATGATGTTCCGTTTCGGTCCAGTCTGCCCGCATGTTGCGGGCAATGGGTTTCGTTTGCGTTTATTCATACAATTGTCATGCCGGTATCTGTGGTTTACGTCCGGCAATCCGGTTTCCAACACCGCGCGAAACGCGCTAAGACGCAAACCGCAAACGGTGTTAACTTTGACGACAACTTAAAAAAGTGCGGGTTATCTGATGCGAATTGCCATGATCGGCACGGGTTATGTGGGGCTGGTGTCAGGGGCCTGTTTTGCGGATTTCGGTCACCGTGTGACCTGTGTCGATACTGATGCCGGCAAGATCGCATCGCTGGTGCGGGGCGAGATGCCGATTTTCGAGCCTGATCTCGATCGGCTGGTGGAAACCTCGGTCAATGCCGGACGGCTGGATTTTACCACCGACATCGCCGGGCCGGTCGGCAAGGCGGATGCGGTCTTCATCGCGGTCGGCACGCCGTCCCGGCGCGGCGATGGTCACGCGGATTTGAGCTACGTCCATGCCGCCGCGCGCGATATCGCCGCCGCGCTGAAGGACTTCACAGTGGTGGTGACGAAATCGACCGTGCCGGTCGGCACCGGCGATGAAGTCGAGCGCATCATCCGAGAAACCAATCCGGCGGCTGATTTCGCGGTGGCGTCGAATCCGGAATTTTTGCGTGAGGGCGCGGCCATCCGTGACTTCAAGCATCCCGATCGCATCGTGGTCGGGACCGATGATGAGCGCGCGCGCAAGATTTTGGGCGAGGTCTACCGGCCGCTTTATCTCAATCAGGCGCCGATCATGTACACCGAGCGCCGCACCGCCGAACTCATCAAATATGCAGCGAACGCTTTTCTCGCCACCAAGATCACTTTCATCAACGAGATGGCGGATCTGTCGGAAAAAGTCGGCGCCGACGTTCAGGAAGTCGCGCGCGGCATCGGGCTCGACAATCGTATCGGCACCAAATTTCTCAATGCCGGTCCCGGCTTCGGCGGCTCCTGTTTTCCGAAAGATACCCGCGCGCTGGTGAAGACCGCGCTCGACCATGACGTCCCGCTGCGCATCGTCGAGGCCGTGCTGGCCGTCAACGACAACCGTAAACGCGCGATGGCACGCAAGGTCGCGACCGCTGTCGGCGGAAGCCTGCGCGGCAAGATCGTTGGCGTGCTCGGCCTCACCTTCAAGCCCGAGACTGACGACATGCGGGAGGCGCCCTCGATTCCGCTGGTGACGGGATTGCTCGATCTCGGCGCGAAGGTGCGCGCTTACGATCCGATCGGCATGGAACAGGCCAAGCACGAGTTGCCGGACATCGAGTATTGCAGCGACGCCTATGCCTGCGCCAAGGATGCCGACGCGCTGGTGATTGTCACCGAATGGGTGCAGTTCCGCGCGCTCGATCTTAAGCGGCTCAAGCGCGAAATGGCAAAGCCGGTGATCGTCGATCTGCGTAATATCTATCGCAGCGAGGATATGGAAGCGCTCGGCTTTATCTATGAAAGTGTGGGGCGCGGCGCGATTTAAGGTGCGCGCAGTTTACTTTCTTTCTCCTCTCCCCTTGTGGAGAGGGTGGCGAGATTGAGTGAAACGAGATCGAGCCGGGTGAAGGGTTGTGTTAGCGTGATGGCAACATGACCCGCCGCCCGCCCTCGTTTTACTCGGGCACCCTCTCCCACAAGGGAAGAGGGGAAGTGAGCCACCATTGACGCGCTTATTTTCCACCCCACTCCCGATCGACGCGGTTCTTGGCGAATTGAGCGACACACTCGCGCGCCATAATGCCGCCGTGCTGGTCGCCCCGCCGGGCGCGGGCAAGACCACGCGCGTGCCGCTGGCGTTGCTCGATGCGCCGTGGGCAAAGGGCAAGAAGATCATCATGCTTGAGCCGCGCCGCATCGCCGCGCGCGCCAGCGCCGACCGCATGGCCCAGACGCTGGGTGAGAAGGCCGGGGACACCGTCGGTTACCGCGTTCGGTTCGGCTCGAAAATCTCGCGCAGGACACGCATCGAGGTCGTCACCGAAGGCATTTTCGCGCGGCAGGTTCTCGATGATCCCGAACTGAACGGCGTCGCCGCCGTGCTGTTCGACGAATTTCATGAGCGTTCGCTCGACGCGGATATGG
>DASWQB010000272.1:0-2847 GCA_036398335.1 Afipia sp.
TGTAGTCGAGCGCACGCTGGTTGCGATTCTCTCCGGAGGTCATGCGCTGCTGGTGGGTGTTCCTGGCCTTGCCAAGACCAAGCTGGTCGAAACGCTTGGTGTTGTACTGGGCCTCGATGCGCGCCGTATCCAGTTCACGCCTGACCTGATGCCATCGGACATCCTCGGCACCGAGGTGCTGGAAGAGACCCCCGGCGGCAAGCGCAGCTTCCGCTTCATCGCCGGACCGGTGTTCGCGCAATTGCTGATGGCCGACGAGATCAACCGCGCCAGCCCACGCACGCAGTCGGCGCTGCTGCAGGCCATGCAGGAATATCATATCTCGGTCGCTGGCGAGCGCCACGACCTGCCCGCCCCCTTCCATGTGCTCGCGACGCAAAACCCGCTGGAGCAGGAAGGCACCTATCCGCTGCCCGAAGCCCAGCTCGACCGCTTCCTGATGGAAATCGACGTCGAATATCCCGACCGCGACGCCGAGCGCAAAATCCTGTTCGACACCACCGGCGCCGAGCAGGCCGTGCCGAAAGCGGCGATGAGCGCGGAAACGCTGCTCACCGCGCAGCGGCTGGTACGCCGTCTGCCGGTCGGCGATTCGGTGGTAGAGGCGATCCTCACGCTTGTTCGCTCGGCACGCCCGGACGAAGACGGCGGCAACATCACAAAATCCATCGCATGGGGTCCGGGCCCCCGCGCCAGTCAGGCGCTGATGCTGGCGGTACGCGCCCGTGCGCTGCTTGATGGGCGCCTCGCGCCGTCGATCGACGACGTGCTCGATCTCGCAGAGCCCGTGCTGAAACACCGCATGGCGCTGACATTTGCTGCAAGGGCGGAAGGCCAGACCATCCGCAACGTGATCGCGCAGCTCAAATCGCGAATTGGATGATGGATGGCGCAGCCACGCCTCAATAATAACCCCCAGAACGAAGCGGTTGACGCGGCCGTCGGCAAGAGCCGCATGCTTGCGGCGCGCCTGCCGCGGCTGATCCTTGAGGCGCGCCGCATCGCTGCCACCGTCATTCACGGGCTGCACGGGCGCAGGCGCGCCGGCACCGGCGAGAACTTCTGGCAATATCGTCATTTCATGAATGGCGAGCCGTCGCACAATGTCGATTGGCGGCGCTCCGCGCGCGACGACAATCTCTATGTCCGCGAGCGCGAGTGGGAATCCTCGCATACAATCTGGATCTGGATCGACCGCTCTGCGTCGATGGATTTCAACTCCCATTTGACCGAATGGAGCAAGCTCGACCGCGCGCTTGTCGTCGCATTCGCGCTCGCTGAAATTCTGGTTCAGGGCGGCGAGCGCGTCGGCATTCCCGGTCTGATGCGGCCGACCGCCAACCGCAACGTGATCGAAACGATGGCGCAGGTCATCGTTCACAATACCGCCGAGCAGCCGAGCCTGCCGCCGAATTTCGCGCCCGCGCCGTTCTCCGAGGTGGTGCTGCTGTCGGATCTGTGGAGCCCGGCCTCCGACTTTCAGGCAATCGTCTCGCAACTCGCTTTCAATGGCGCGCGCGGCCATGTCGTGCAGATCGTCGACCCGGCCGAAGAAACCCTGCCCTATGCCGGGCGTGTTGAATTCATCGAGTCCGAAAGCGGAACCAGCATCACCGCCGGCCGTGCGGAGAAATGGCGCGCCGATTATCAGAATATCGTCGCCAATCACCGCGCCGCGCTTCGCGAGGCGAGCGAGAAATCCGGCTGGAGCTTTACCGTCCATCGCACCGACCGCGGGCCGACTGAACTGTTGTTCGCCGTGCATGCGCGAATGGGCGCGGGCGCGCATGCGATCTTCAGCGACCGGCCGTCCGGGCACGATTCGAGTGAGCCCGCATGATAGGCCTTCCGCTCTCCTTCGCCGAACCGCTGCTGCTGACCGGACTGCTCGCCCTTCCGGTGCTGTGGTGGCTTTTGCGCGTGATGCCGCCAAAGCCGAAGCGCGTCGATTTTCCCCCGACACGGCTGCTGTTCGATATTTCCCCGAAAGAAGAGACGCCCGCGCGCACGCCGTGGTGGCTCACTCTGCTCCGGCTGCTCGCCGCCGCGCTGGTGATCCTCGCCGCCGCCGGACCGATCTGGAATCCGGGCGAAGGCGCGGGCGGGCGAAGCAACGCGCCGCTGGTGCTGCTGATCGACGACGGCTGGAGTGCCGCAGCAAGCTGGGAGACGCGGGTGCGCAGCGCGGATGAGCTGATTGCCGACGCCGATTCCGCGCGCCGCGCCGTCGCGCTGGTGCCGCTGTCCGAGACGACGCGCGACATCACATTAATGCCCGCAGGCACCGCGCGCGTGGCGCTGCGCCAGCTCGCACCCAAACCTTACGCCGTCGAGCGCGTCGAGACCCTGCCGACGCTGGCGCGGTTTCTCGCCGCGACCGGCGACAGCGAGATCGTCTGGCTGAGCGACGGCGTCGACACCGGACGCGGCAGCGATTTCGTCGCAGGCCTGAAACAGACCATTCAGGATCGCGCGCTCACCATTGTCGAAGGCGGCACGCCGCCCGCGCATGCGCTGGCCGCGGCGGAAAACGCCGCCGCGAAAATGACGGTGAAGGTGCTGCGTGCGCGTGGCGGGAATTCGGACGCGGGACGTATTCGTGCGCTCGATTCGAAGGGTGCGCCCCTCGGCGACACCGAGTTTGCACTCAAGGCCGGGGATATCGAGACCGAAGCCAGCTTCGATCTGCCGGTGGAATTGCGCAATGACATCGCGCGCCTTGAAGTCGCGGGCGAACAATCCGCCGGCGCGGTGCAATTGCTCGACCGGCGCTGGCGGCGGCGTGCCATCGGCATCGTCAGCGGCGCGACCAGCGATACCGCGCAGCCGCTACTGGCTTCGACATTC
>DASWQB010000273.1:0-19044 GCA_036398335.1 Afipia sp.
CATTTTATCGCTGAATATTTCAATTAAATATTCAGCAAGGATTAATGTGGCGCGCTGAGTGAAAGTGGAAAGATACGGACATTGCGATTCCGGGTCTGATTGTGCGGATGCTCACGCCCATCGCCGCTAGTGGCCGGACGATTCCGAGCGTGGCCGGCGACTACCGCACCGCACCATCGATCCACATTTGCCCGGCGACCCGGCCAAGAGCTCATATCGATGATTTAACAAGCTGCGGAAATAACAGCGGCGCTCTTCAGCAACTGAAAAGCGCCGCCCAAAATCGATAAAAGCGTTTAAGCGGCCAAGGCCTCAGGATTGATTTCCGCGTAAGCCAGGGACGTCAGGGACTCGTCGGTGTGGCGTTCCTGTTGAAGCGTTTCATCGAGCAGCGCCACCGCCTCGATAAATCCGAGCTTGTTTGCCCAAGCCTTCAGCGTTCCATAGCGCGAAATCTCGTAGTGCTCGACAGCTTGCGCAGCGGCCAGCATCCCGGCATCGAGCGCCTCGGTGCCTTTGTATTCCTCCATGATTTCCTTGCCTTCATCAAGGATTCCCATGATCGCGTCGCAGGTTTTCGCCCGGACCGGCTTATCGATGATCGCGAACACCTTCTCGAGCCGATCGACCTGGCCTTGTGTTTCATGGAGATGCTTTGTGAAGGCGGCGCTCAAATCCCGCGAATGTGCGGCCTTGGCCATTTTCGGCAGCGCCTTCAGAATTTGCTTTTCGGCAAAGTAGATGTCCTTGAGCGTGTCATAAAACAGATCGTTCAGAGTCTTATCGGTCGCCGCCGGCCTTCTGGATGCCGGACGCGATTTCTTCGCGGCCGGTTTTTTCGCTGGCTTCCTGGCCGCATTTCTCGTCGTTTTTCTGGCTGCCATCATCGCACTCCGCGGTTGTTGTGGGATTGTTCCCGCAGCTCAACGCGATGTGATTGAAGTGGTTCCGGAATGCTACCCGGCAAGCTGGGTTTCGACCAGCTTGATCCAATATGACGCACCATAGACGATGGCGTCGTCATTGAAGTCATAGGCCGGGTGGTGAAGCCCGGCGCTGTCGCCATTTCCGATGAAGATGAACGAACCCGGCCGCGCTTCCAGCATGTAGGCGAAATCCTCTGCCCCCATCATCGGCGGAATATCATCGCTGACGTTGGACGCGCCCACCACCTCGGCGGCGATGCGCAGCGCAACATCGGTCTGCGCCGCATGGTTGAACAATACCGGATAGCTGCGCTCGTAATGAAGCGTGATCTTGGCGCCGGTCTGGAGCGCCATTCCATCGACGATTTCGCGCAAACGTTGTTCGACAAGATCGCGCATCTCCGCGGTCAGGGTGCGCGCAGTGCCAGCGAGCGTCGCCGTCTGCGGAATGACATTTCGTGCGTGGCCCGCATTGAAGTGACATATCGACACAACTGCTGATTCCAGCGGATCGACGTTGCGCGAGACGATGGTCTGCAACGCAACGATCAGTTGCGAGCCGACAAGAATGGTATCCAGGCTTTTGTGCGGCCGCGCGGCATGACCGCCCACGCCTTCAATGTGAATATTGATGTGGTCGGTCGCCGCCATGGTCGGTCCGATCCGTGTCGCGAAAGTGCCGACCGCCATGCCCGGGCTGTTGTGCATGCCGTAGACCTGATCAATGCCAAAGCGCTCCATCAGTCCGTCTTTGATCATCGCATGAGCGCCAGCACCGCCCTCCTCCGCGGGCTGGAAGATCATCACCGCGTCGCCGGCGAAATTGCGCGTCTCGGCGAGATAACGCGCGGCGCCAAGCAACATCGCGGTATGACCGTCATGGCCACAGGCGTGCATTTTGCCCGGCACGGTGGATCGGTAAGGCGCGCCGGTTTCTTCCTCGATAGGGAGCGCATCCATATCGGCACGCAGGCCGAGCACTTTCACGTCGCCGCCGTTAACAGGCTTCCTGCCCTTGATGACCCCGACCACGCCGGTCCGTCCAAGCCCGGTCGCCACCTCATCGCAGCCGAATTCGCGCAAACGCTCGGCGACAAATGCCGCAGTGCGATGCACATCGTACATCAGTTCGGGATGCATATGCAGATCGCGCCGCCACGCCACGATATCGGGATGCAGGTCTGAAATGCGGTTGACAACAGGCATTTAACGGCTCGGCTTGAGGAGATATGCAACAAGAGTAGCATGCGCAGGCCGTGGACCCAACAATCCCAACAGCGGTAAATCTGTCTTTTCGCACCCGGCGACCGAAGAAACCATCATTCCCGAACAACACGAGCCGGATATCATGATCATGGCAAAACAGATCGACGGAGACTTCGACTACATCGTCGTCGGCGCGGGCACCGCAGGATGTGTTGTCGCCAACCGCCTGTCGGCAAATCCCAAGAATCGCGTGCTGGTTCTCGAGGCCGGTGGCCGAGACAACTGGATCTGGTTTCACATTCCGGTCGGCTATCTGTTCGCGATCGGCAATCCGCGCGCCGACTGGATGTTCAAGACCGAGCCGGAGCCCGGTCTCAACGGCCGCGCGCTCTCATATCCGCGCGGCAAGGTGATCGGCGGCTCGTCGGCAATCAACGCCATGGTCTCCATGCGCGGCCAGGCCGCTGACTACGATCATTGGCGGCAGCTTGGTCTGACCGGCTGGGGATGGGATGACGTGCTGCCAGCCTTCAAGACGCTCGAAGATCATTTCCTCGGCGACAGCGAGTATCACGCGACCGGCGGCGGCCTGCGCGTCGAAGCGCCACGCCTGTCGTGGGATGTGCTGGACGCCGTCGGCGAGGCGGCGAGCGAAATGGGCATTCGAAAAATCCCGGATTTCAATACGGGCGACAACGAAGGCATCAGCTACTTTCATGTCAACCAAAAGCGCGGCCGGCGCTGGTCGGCGGCGCGCGGATTTCTCAAACCGGCGTTAAACCGGCCCAACCTGCGGCTTGAGACAAACATACTGGTTGATCGTTTGATTATAGAAAACGGCCGTGCGGTCGGCGTCCGGTTTCGCCAGAATGGCGAAACCATCGAAGCGCGCGCGCGCGGCGAAGTGATTTTGTGCGGCGGTTCGATAGGTTCGACGCAGGTGCTGCATCGCTCGGGAATCGGTCCGCGCGAATGGCTGGAGCCGCTCGGCATCGACACGGTTCTCGACAGCGCGGGCGTCGGACGCAATCTGCAAGACCATCTCCAGCAGCGCGCGATCTACAAGGTCGAAGGCATCCGCACGTTGAACGAGACCTATTACAATCTCTTTCGCCGTGGATGGATGGGCCTGGACTATGCGCTGCGCCGGCGCGGACCGCTGACCATGGCGCCTTCGCAACTTGGTATTTTCACGCGTTCAAATCAGCAAAAGGAGCGCGCCAACATCCAGTTTCACGTCCAGCCTCTATCGCTCGACAAATTCGGCGATCCGCTGCACAGGTTTCCGGCGATCACCATTAGCGCATGCAATCTGCGTCCGTCCTCGCGCGGCGTGATACGGTTGAGATCGAACAATCTCGATGACGCGCCGATCATCGCACCGAACTATCTATCGACGGAGGAAGATCGCGAAGTCGCGGCCGATGCCATTCGCGTCACCCGCCGGATGATGAAACAGCCCGCACTGGCACGCTATCGTCCCGTGGAATATTTGCCCGGCCCCGCGGTTGGTGACGATGATGCATCACTGGCGAAAGCGGCTGGCGATATCGGCACCACGATCTTTCACCCGATTGGCACCGCAAAGATGGGAACGGCGAACGATCCTATGGCGGTGGTCGATGAGCGTCTGCGGCTGCGAGGCATCGAGAGGCTGCGCGTTGTCGATGCGTCGATCATGCCGACGATCACATCTGGCAACACCAACACGCCCACTGCGATGATCGCGGAAAAGGGCTCCGCGATGATTCTACAGGACGCAAGGTGATCGAACCTCATCGTCCGATTTTAACACCCGCATCCCGTTCCAGCAGGTATTTTCGCGAATGTTAGAATCAAAGGACAACTGGCGAATATCGGTTTCCAGAGGAGTTTGGATTTGATGCTCGCTGCACGGCCTGCCGCATGGGAGCGAACATCAAACCCGCCCCATTATCTGGCAAGCAGGGGTTCCTGTTTTGAATCAAGGCAGAATTGCCGCATTCCCTTGCTTGGGCGACACACCCGGCAAAATAAACATGGATTGCGCCGGGCGAGGTCCCGTCCCCGCTGGTATTGACGGGTCAGATTCCGGTATTCTCTTTTATCTTTGACGGATCGAAATAAAGGACGACAATGCTCAGATCACTTATCATTGCCGCTTTGCTCACCACGGCCACAACCGCCGCGATGGCTGAGCCGCCTGACCAGCCAAAATATGAACGCAGCGGCACGCCTGAAGAACAAAAGGCATGCGCCAAGGACGTGTCGCGCTATTGCCAGACGGTGATGAACGATTCCGATCTCGCGATCTTGAGCTGCCTGAAGCAAGTCCGGCCGAAGATCAGCAGGGCATGCGACGCCGTGCTCCTCAGCCACGGCCAGTAAGAACACGATTTCCCAGCCTGTCGCGACATCGAAAAACCCGCTGCGTTCGACGCAGCGGGTTTTTCGCGCGAACCCTTCAAGCTTTTGCCAGCTTGCGAGCTTTAAGCAGACTTGCGAGCTTTAAGCAGACTTGCGGACCGCATTGTCCATCAGCGTTTTGCCGAGCGACCATACCGCGCCGGGAACTCGGTGACTGGCACTGATCACTTGGTCGAACGCGGTCTCGATCCATGTGCAGTCTTCCTCCGTGATGACCAGCGGAGGCAGAAGCTTGATGGTGTGGCTGGCGTGGCCGGCCACCTGAGTCAGAATTTTGTGTTCCTTGAACAGCGGGATAGTGATGAGCTGGCAGAACAGACCTTTGCTTGCAGCCTCCAGCACATTCCACGAAGCGCGCAGCGTCAGTGACTGCGGTGGTCCGAATTCGATACCGACCATCAGACCTTTGCCGCGAACGCTCTTCAGCAGCTCGTATTTGGGAATCATGGCTTTGAACGTGGCCTGAAGCCGCTCGCCACAGCGCGCAGCATTCTCGATCAGCTTCTCGGATTTCAGAATTTCCAGCGTCGCGATACCGGCCGCCATCGCCAGATCGTTCTTGGCGAAGGTCGATCCGTGCACCACCGCACGATCCATGCGGTCGAAAATCTTGTCGAAAATCGCCTTGCGGGTCAGCAGCGCACCGACCGGCACCTGCCCGCCCGACAATGCCTTGGATAGCAGGACCATGTCAGGCTCGACATTCCAATGCTCGACCGCGAGAAAGCGGCCGGTTCGGCCCATGCCCGTCTGAATCTCGTCGGCAACGAAGAGGGTCCCGTAGCGTTTGCACAAAGCCGCGGCACCGGGGAGAAATCCGTCGTCCGGCATGTTAACGCCTTTGCCCTGAATGGGCTCGACGATAAAGGCGGCGACCTGGCGCGTCGCCAAAGCGCGCTCCAGCGCCTCGAGGTCGTTGAACGGTATCGAGCTGCAATTGGGCAATAGCGGCCCGAAACCGCCGCGAAAATTGGCATCGTCTGTCAGCGACAGCGAACCGTAAGACAGACCGTGATAAGCGTGGTCGCAATAAACAATGCCGGGCCGTCCGGTCGCGCCGCGCGCGAACTTGATTGCCGCCTCGACGCATTCGGTGCCGGAATTGGCGAAGAAAACCTTGTCCAGATATGGAACATGGGCGATCAGCCGCTCGGCCAGAATGCCGGCAAGCGTCGACAAATCGAGCTGCACGAGGTTGGCGAACTCGCCGTCGAGAACGCTTTTGAGAGCCTCGCGAATCACCGGATGATTGCGTCCCATGGCAAAAACGCCAAATCCGCTGAGCAGATCAAGATAGCGCTCATTGTTGCGGTCGAACAGATATTGGCCCTGTCCACGCTGAAATCCGACGTCATAGCCGATAGTTTTGAGAACCCGGACCAGTTGCTCATTCAAGTATCGTGTATGAAGAGCGCCCCGCTGAAACTGCCGGTCAGCGAACATCTCGGAAATGTCTATATTTGCTTTCACCATGGGCTACATACGGCGTGTGACAGCACGTTCGTCAACTGAAAAAAATCAATGCGGCGATTTGTCGTTTTGGTGGAACATGCGGCTGCTAAATATGATTCTCCCTCATTGCGGCGCACGCGAGGATTTATGCGAAATATAGCCTATTCTGGAATGTTTGTACTTGCCATGGCTGGAGCTGTGCACGCCGCCGACAATCCGGCGCTCGGTGAATGGCGGGTCGAGGATGGCGCCGCAACGGTCAAGGTCATCGAATGCAATGGCCGCCTGTGGGGCGTCGTTGCTTCCGAAAAGACCCCCGGGGGGCTCGACCGGATGAACCCCAATGCTGCGAAAAGAAGCCGTCCGACGCTCGGCATCCCAGTTCTGATCAATATGAAAAAGTCCGCCGACGAGCGGAATAAGTGGGAAGGCAGCATTTATAACGCCAAGGACGGAAAAACCTACGACGCCTCGGTCCAGCTCAAATCGCCCAACGCACTTGTGGTGGAAGGCTGTGTGCTGAGCATCCTGTGCGGCGGCCAGACATGGACGCGCGTGGACAGCACAGCGGCGGCGGGCGCCAAAGGCGCCGCCGGAGGCACGTCGCCGGTAACGGGTTCTTCACCAAAACCCCCGATTCAGGCGCCGCAGCCCGGCTCTCCACCAAAGGTACAAGCGGCCGGTCAGAAACCAGGCACAGGTCCGCAGGTTGCAGATGCCTGCCTACTCCCCGAGATCGCGGGGGCGCCCCATTAGCGCCGGCTGAAACAACACCGCCGCCGCCAGAGTGGTCACCAGCGAGAGCGCCATCAGCTTGCCCATGCTCGACGTGCCGGGATGGCTCGACAGCCACAGGCTGCCGAACGCTGTGGCGGTTGTCATCGCGCTGAAGAAAATGGCGCGTGTGAGACTTGATTGCAGCAGGTTGGTATGCCCGGCGCGCCACGCCGTGACATAATAAATTTTGAAGGCAACGCCGACACCGAGCAGCAATGGCAGCGCGATGATGTTGGCGAAGTTCAGCGGCATGCCGATCAGGACGCAGATCTCCAGCGTCACCACACCCGCCAGAATGAGCGGCACCAGCGTCAGCAATACGTCCCCGGCCCGCCGCAGCACGATATAGAGAAGAACCGAAATCGAGAGCAGCGCCCATATGCCCGCCTGGATGAACGCCATCACGATGGTATGGCCAGATTCGAGGATCGACACCGGACCGCCGGTGGCGGTCGGCTCGACTTTCTGAACGGCCGCGGCAAATCTGCGCAATGTCTCGTTGTCATTCGGATCGCCGTTAGGCTGAACCTCAACACGGGCGCGGCCATCAGGTGTGACCCAATCGTCCACCAAATAAGCCGGCAACGTCTTGAGGGTGACCGGCTGCGCTTTCAGCGAGTTTCGGATCTGGTCGAGCATCACCGACAATGGCGACAGGAACACATCGGATACCTTGTCGCGGACCGATTTATCCGATTGCGCTAAGCGCGTCAGCGCGTCAGCCAGACGGTTGGCCGCAGCAGCGGGCTCAGGCGGCGATTTGCTTGCAACGCGCCGCAGATTTGCCGCGGCGTCGCTCAGCGCAACGACGTTCTCGGCGTCGGACGGCGCGGTGCCGGGTTTGGCCCTGAATGCCCCATCGAGCGCGCCGGCGGCCCTGCGGATCATGCCGAGCTTGGCCTGCTGATCGTCGGGGATGAAGCTGTCGAGCGAAATCGTTCGCGCAACCTCAGGCAGCTTTCCGAGCCTCTCCTGCATCTGTTTGGCAGCGGATAGCGAAGGCGCGAGAATTTCGATGGCGTTGGTGCCGGTATTGGGATCGCGTCGCAGATCGAGATAGGTCGCGATCGACTCGACCTTCGGGCTGCGCAGATTGATCGGGTTGAAATCGAACTGCATAAAATAAAGCAGCGGCAGGCCGAGAATCGCGATCCCCAAAGTGGACGCAATGATCGGAATCCGGCGCTCCTCGAGAAAGCGATCGAGCGGCGCGAGAAAAGCGTAGCCGACCGGCTCAGCCTCGCCCGGCGGATTGAGCAATTTCAAAAGCGCAGGCAATACGGTGACGGCGGCCACGAATGCGATCAGCATGCCGGCCCCGGCGATTTTGCCCAGTTCCGAAACGCCCTTGTAGTGGGTCGGCAGGAATGACAGGAAACCAGCCGCAGTCGCGACCGCCGCCAGCGTCAACGGAACAGCGGAAAAACGCGCCGCTTCTTCGAGCGCGCTTTGCAATTCGTGAGTGTTGTGGCGTTCGGAGCGATAGCGGACGCTGTACTGGATTCCGAAATCGACGCCGAGACCGACAAACAACACGAAGAACGCGATCGAAATCATGTTGAATGCGCCGACCAGCATCAGCGCCACGGCGGTGGTGATGGCAAGGCCAATGAAGAGCGTGATGAACACCGCGGCGATGATCTTCGGCGAATGCAGCGCCATCCATAGAATCAGCAGGACCACCAGAATAGTGACGATGCCGTTGAGCAGTGCACCTTCCTGAACGGTCGCGAACTCCTCGTCGGCAATCGGCACCGGCCCGGTCAGGCGCAGACGGGCGTGGTAAGTTTTGGCGAAGTCGAGCTCTGAAGCGGCTTTGCGGATCGTGTCGGTCGCGGCCTTGCCGGGCTCGAGCGCGTTGAAATCAAGCACGCCTTGAATGGCGAGCAGCACGCGGCGGTCGGCGTCCGTCAACGGCTCGCCCTTGGTCAATAGACGCCACGAGAACACCCCGTTGCCGGTCTTGAGAACCTGCTCAACACTGTCGGACACAAGATTGAGCGGGCGTGTCATCGCATCGCGCGAAAACCGGCCGCGCTCGACACCGCCAAGAGCGGTGGCCAGCACTCCAGTCAGGCCGCGGATGCTGGGATCGTCCGTCAGGATGTCAAAAAACGGCTGGGTCGCGGCAAGCTGGCCGGTCTGCTTGGCAACTTCCTGTGTCGGCAGAAACAGCAGGCCATTATTGTCAAAGAAGGGTCCGCCGCCGGGACGGGTAATGGAACGAATTTTGTCTTTCTGTGGCGTGAGCTTGGTTTCCAGAGCCGCAGCAGCCTGGGACGCGAGTTCCGGCGTTTCCGCCTCAATCACCGCCAAAATCAGGTCATGCTGGCCGGGAAAGGCTTTCTCGAAGGCGAGCTCGCGTTGGCGCCAATCAAGATCAGAGGAAATAAGCTTGCCAACATCAGTACTTATCGCAAAATTCCGCGATGTATAAAAGCCCGATATCACTGCCAAAATAAGGCCAATAATGACGGTGAGCCATGCGTAGCGTGTGCATGTCTTCACCAGGGTAACAATTATCCTTGTCAGCACAGTTTTTCTTTCTATGTGTGGCGCTGGAAATGGCAGATGGCCTAACAGAGAGGCCGGCGGGTTTTACTGATCTGGCTCAATCGGTGCCCTTAAGTCACACAATAATGGCATTACGCCATACCCAGCCGAGAATTACTGCTCAATAGCTGCCATAATGCTACACTGCAAAATGTTCACGTCTTGTTCCAAGTTGCACTGGAAGACCTATGACCTCATCGACTCCCTTGCTGGACAAAATCAAATCTCCCTCTGATTTGCGCAATCTTAAAGAGAGCGATTTGCCGCAAGTTGCAGCCGAACTGCGCGCTGAAACGATCAACGCCGTTGCGGTGACGGGGGGGCATCTGGGGTCTGGTCTCGGCGTCGTGGAACTGACCGTGGCCATACATCATGTTTTTAATACGCCCAACGACCGTCTCATCTGGGATGTCGGTCATCAGGCCTATCCTCACAAGATTCTGACAAATCGCCGCGAAAAAATCCGCACCCTGCGTCAAGGCGGTGGGTTGTCCGGTTTTACGAAGCGCGCCGAGAGTGAATATGATTGCTTCGGCGCGGCGCATTCCTCCACCTCGATTTCAGCAGGCCTCGGCATGGCCGTGGCGCGCGATCTGGCCGGTGAGGATCGTAACATTATCGCGGTCATCGGTGACGGTGCGATGTCGGCAGGCATGGCTTATGAGGCCATGAACAATGCCGGAGCGATGGATTCGCGCCTGATCGTGATTCTCAACGACAACGAGATGTCGATCGCGCCTCCGGTTGGCGCGATGTCGGCCTATCTGTCGCGTCTGCTGTCCGGCAATACCTATCGCTCGCTGCGTGAAATCGGCAAGCAGGTCGCCAAGCGGCTGCCGAAATTCGTCGAAAAGGGCGCGCAGCGCGCCGAGGAATATGCCCGCGGGTTCCTCTCCGGCGGCACGCTGTTCGAGGAACTGGGCTTCTATTACGTCGGACCGATCGACGGCCATAATCTCGATCATCTGCTGCCCGTGCTGAAGAACGTGCGCGACTCGAAGGTCGGCCCCACGCTGATCCATGTCGTGACCGAAAAGGGCAAAGGCTACACGCCTGCGGAAGCGGCACCCGACAAATATCACGGCGTGGTCAAGTTCGATGTCGCCACCGGCAAACAGACCAAGGCGCTCGCCAACGCCCCCTCCTACACCCGCGTGTTCGGCGACAGCCTGGTGAAGGAAGCGCAGAAAGACGACAGCATCGTCGCCATTACCGCGGCCATGCCGGGCGGCACCGGTGTCGACATTTTCGGCAAGGCGTTTCCGGCACGCACCTTTGATGTTGGCATTGCCGAACAGCATGGCGTGACCTTCGCCGCCGGCCTTGCAACCGAAGGCCTGAAGCCATTCGTTGCGATTTACTCGACCTTCCTGCAGCGCGCCTATGACCAGGTGGTGCATGACGTCGCGATCCAGAGCCTGCCGGTGCGTTTCGTGATCGACCGTGCGGGTCTTGTCGGCGCGGACGGACCGACCCACGCCGGCTCCTTCGATATCGCCTATCTCGGCTGTCTGCCGAACTTCGTGATCATGGCCGCCTCCGACGAGGCCGAACTGGCGCATATGGTCGCGACCGCGGTCTCGATCAACGACCGCCCCAGCGCGTTCCGTTTTCCGCGCGGCGACGGTGTTGGGGTCGAACTGCCGGCGGCTGGGGTTCCGCTCGAAATCGGCAAGGGCCGCATCGTTCGGGAAGGCTCGTCGGTTGCCCTGCTCTCACTCGGCACCCGCCTTGGCGAATGCCTGAAAGCGGCGGACATTCTCAAATCGCATGGTCTGACCACGACCGTCGCCGATGCCCGCTTCGCCAAGCCGATCGACGCCGACATGATCCTGCGTCTGGCGCGCGAGCATGAAGTGCTCATCACCATCGAGGAGGGCTCGATCGGCGGTTTCGGCGCTCAGGTGCTGCACATGCTTGCAGAGAACGGTGCACTCGATAAAGGGCTCAAGGTCCGCTCCATGGTGCTGCCCGACACATTCATCGATCAGGACAGCCCGGCGGCGATGTACGCCAAGGCCGGCCTCGATGCCAAGGGCATTGTGATACGCGTCTTCGAGGCGCTGGGACGCGAAGCAGAAATCAGCGCGGTGCAGCTTGCTTAATTCCCGTCCCGACAAACTGCCGATGAAGATCTTGCTGGCGCAGCCTCGCGGCTTTTGCGCCGGTGTCGTGCGCGCGATCGAGATTGTCGAGCGTGCGTTGGAGAAATACGGACCGCCCGTTTATGTCCGTCACGAGATCGTGCACAACAAATACGTGGTCGAGAGCCTCAAGGCAAAGGGCGCAGTGTTTGTCGAAGACCTCCATGAGGTGCCCGCCAACGCAATCACCGTATTCAGCGCGCATGGCGTCGCCAAAAGCGTCGAACAGGAAGCCGCCTCGCGTGGCCTGCCGGTGCTGAACGCCACCTGCCCGCTGGTCTCCAAGGTCCATAACCAAGGCAAGCGCTACGTTTCCAAAGGCCGCACGCTGGTCCTGATCGGTCATGAAGGCCATCCCGAAGTCGTTGGAACGATGGGTCAGGTGCCGGGCCCGGTGCATCTGGTGCAGAGCGTGGAAGACGTCGCAGCGCTCGACATCCCGGCCGACAGCCCTGTCGCCTACATCACGCAGACCACGCTCAGCGTCGACGACACCAAGGACATCATCGCCGCACTTGAAGACCGGTTCCCTAATCTCGAGGGTCCAGACACCCGCGACATCTGCTACGCGACACAGAATCGCCAATCTTCGGTGCGTGACCTGAGCAAGCTAGTTGATGTTATTCTGGTGGTCGGAGCGACAAACAGCTCGAACTCAAACCGGCTTCGCGAGATTGGTACTGAAGTCGGCGTGCCGAGCTATCTCATCGCCGACGGCAGCCAGCTCGACCCGGAGTGGCTGCGCGGCGCCACGACCGTTGGCATCACCGCTGGCGCCTCCGCGCCGGAGGTTCTCGTCGACGACGTGATTGAAGCCCTGCGCCGTATCGGACCGGTCACGGTATCGGTGGTGCCGGGCCGCGAGGAAAATATCGAATTCAGGCTGCCTGCGGAGCTGACCTCGGTCAGAGCCGCGGCGCATCTCTAATCCAAGAATCTAATCCAAGAAAGAACGCTCTGCCATGGCCATCCCGTTTTTCAAAGAGATCAAGATCGGATCCTACCTCGTCAAGCAGAAGCTGCTCGGCCGCAAACACTATCCGCTTGTTCTCATGCTTGAACCGCTGTTCCGCTGCAATCTGGCGTGTGTCGGCTGCGGCAAGATCGATTACCCTGATGCGATCCTCAATCGCCGCATGAGCGCGCAGGAATGCTGGGATGCCGCCGAGGAATGCGGCGCGCCGATGGTTGCCATTCCGGGCGGCGAGCCACTGATCCACAAAGAGATCGGCGAGATCGTGCGCGGACTGGTTGAGCGCAAGAAATTCGTCTCTCTGTGCACCAACGCGCTGCTGCTGGAGAAGAAGCTCGATCTGTTCGAGCCCTCGCCCTATCTGTTCTTCTCGGTCCATCTGGATGGACTGAAGGATCACCACGACAAGGCTGTCTCGCAGAAGGGCGTGTTCGACCGCGCCGTGTCCGCGATCAAGGCGGCGAAGGCCCGCGGCTTCACCGTCAACGTCAACGCAACCATCTTCGACGGCCATCCCGCCGAGGAGATCGCCAAATTCCTGGACCTCACCACTGAGCTTGGCGTCGGCGTTTCGATGTCCCCCGGCTATGCCTATGAGCGCGCGCCGGATCAGGAACACTTCCTCAACCGCACCAAGACCAAGAAACTGTTCCGCGACGTGTTCGCGCTCGGCAAGGGCAAAAAGTGGAACTTCATGCACTCCGGCCTGTTCCTCGACTTCCTCGCGGGTAACCAGAATTTCGAGTGCGAGCCATGGGGCATGCCGGCCCGCAATATCTTCGGATGGCAGAAGCCCTGCTATCTGCTCGGCGAAGGCTACACCAAGACCTTCAAGGAATTGCAGGAAACCACCGACTGGAATTTGTACGGCACCGGCAAGTACGAGAAATGCGCCGACTGCATGGCGCATTGCGGTTACGAGCCGACAGCTGCGAACGCGGCGGTGAGCAATCCGTGGAAGGCGCTGAAGGTCTCCCTTTTCGGCATCAAGACCTCGGGCCCGATGGCGCCGGAGATCGATCTGTCCAAGCAGCGCCCAGCCCAGTACGTGTTCTCGTCCGAAGTGCAGAAGCGCCTGTCCGAAATCCGCGCCGACGAGGCGAAGGCCGCGGAGGCCAAGCTTGCTGCGAAGCTCGCCGTGCCGCCTGCCGAGGTCAAGCCGGCGCAGAATGCCTCGACGGCCGCGTAATCAACCCGACGCAACTTTAAAAAAAGGCGCGATGCAAATCGCGCCTTTTATTTGAAGCATTTTGTTTGTGTTTGATCTTGGCGCTTGAGGCGCCGAAAACAGAAACGATCAGGTCGCCGGATCTGCGAGGTTTTCGCCGCCATCGAGCCGATTGCGATAGCCCTTCAACCCGCGCAGTGCGCGGTTGAAATCGCGGCCGCTGTGAACCAGCGCGCGGATTTCCGAGGGCTGACGCGCGATCCCGCGAACGACCTTCCAGATATCGACATTGCCGTTGGGCTTGAGCGCATTCGCCGCAAGCTGCGGCAGCGCGCGGTGCGCCGGATCGCTGATGACGCGCAATGCTGCGAATGGCAGGCCGTGGTCCTCGGCGTAGCGCGCTGCGATGTGGCTTTCCATATCGACCGCGTCGGCGCCAGTGCTGGAACGCAACGCCGCCTTGCCGACCTGTCCCAGCACGACCTCTTCGACACCTACCAGAACGCCATTAACGACGCTGCGGCGGCCCTTCACTGGAAGAGAGATCAGCATTTCGGTGAGCGCCGAAGCCGTCGCCCAGCGTTTCTCGGCGGTGACAATTTCGGATGCGATGACGATGTCACCAGAACGCAGCGCCGGATTGAGACCCCCTGCAACGCCGAAGCTCACGATGCCGCGAATGCTGGCGGGATCGAACGATGTCATCATTTCGCGGAGTTGAACGGGATTGCTGGAACTGCAGATGACCGTCAGTCCCGGGCCGGCAGCGATGCGAGCTTCCTGTTTCAGGCCGGTCACAATCAGAACCGGCAGTCCGTCACGTGAGGCGTCCCCGCCCGCGCCAATAATCACATTCCAACTCCTGCGAAGCGGCTGTTACTATTGCGCAAATTCCGGTACCGCGCCAGCGCCCAGAGCGGAAAGTACTTGGAATATCCGTGGTATCGCAAATAGAACACACGCGGGAACCCGCCGCCGGTGTAATAGCGCTCGCTCCAGAGGCCATCGGGGGTCTGGGTTCCCATCAAAGAGCCAATACCACGCCGGGTCGCGGCGTGATCGACCCTCCCCGCGGCCATCAGCGCCAATGTCGCCCAGGCGGTCTGTGAGGCCGTGGTCGGCGACTTCTCATATCCCTTGTAATCGAGCTTGTAGCTGGCGGCGTCCTCACCCCAACCGCCGTCCTCATTCTGGATGGAGACGAGCCAGTCCACCGCCTTGACGATGACAGGATCATCGTCCGGCACGCCCGCGGCGTTGAGAGCGCACAGCACCGACCAGGTGCCGTAGATATAATTGACACCCCAGCGGCCGAACCACGATCCATCAGGCATTTGCGTGCGTCGCAGATAGTCTACGCCGCGCGCCAGCGCCGGGCTGCTTTCGGCCGTCTCGCCAAGCTGCGCCAGCATGGACACGCAGCGCGCCGTGACATCCTCGGTCGGCGGATCGAGCAACGCACCGTGGTCGGCAAACGGGATGTTGTTGAGATAATATTCAAGGTTGTCGGCATCGAAAGCGGCAAAGCCGCCATCCTTGCTTTGCAGTCCGACGATCCACTCCACGCCGCGCGCGATCGCCTCATCGTATTTTTTTCCGGCGCCAAGACGCCGGGCGCGGTCCATCGCCATGACAATGACGGCGGTGTCGTCGAGATCGGGATAATGCGCGTTGTTGTATTGAAACGCCCAGCCGCCCGGACGCACGTCTGGACGCTTTACGATCCAGTCGCCCTCAACGTCGAGAATCTGACGCGGCTTGAGCCAGTCGAGCGCGGCCATTGCCGATTTCACCTCAACCTCGTCGCCGGATTCGATCATCGCATGAGCGGCAAGCGCGGTATCCCACACCGGCGATACGCAGGGCTGGCAATAGGCTTCGGCTTCTTTGATGACGAGCAGATTGTCGATGGACTGCCGCGCAGCGATGAAATTCGGATGATCCTTCGGATACCCCAATAGCTCATACATCATCGCGCTGTTGACCATCGCCGGAAAAATCGCGCCGAGCCCGTCGACGCCGTTGAGACGTTCGGTGACGAAAGCTTCGGCCTTGGCGATGGCACGCGCACGCGGCCCCTTCGGAAAGAACGGATCGACGACGCGCAGCACCTTGTCGATGATGTCGAAGGAGGTGAACCAAAGCTGGCTTTGATGCGGCGCTTTCGGCGTCGGACCTATCGATTTCGGATCTTCGAGGAACAATTCATCGACACTGACGCCTCGCGGATTTTTGGCGAGCGGCTTGTAATGCATCACGACCAGAAGCGGCACGATCACGGTGCGCGCCCAGTAGGACATCTTGTTCAGGTGAAACGGAAACCAGCGCGGCAAGAGCATGATCTCGACCGGCATCATCGGCACCGCGCGCCAGGTCAGCACGCCGTAAAGCGCCAGAAGGATGCGGGTGAAGACGTTGCTTTTCACCGCGCCGCCACGGGAGCGGATGATGTCCCGCGCCTTCTTCATGTGCGGGGCATCGACGGAATCGCCGATCATCTTCAGCGCGAAATAGGCTTTCACACTGGCGCTCATGTCGAATTCGTGGCCGTAAAACAGCGACCATCCGCCATTGTCGTTCTGAATGCGGCGAAGATAATTTCCGATCTTGGCCTCGATCACGGCATCTATCGGCTCGGCAAAATAGTGCCGCATCAGGACGTATTCGGCCGGAACGGTTGCATCGGCCTCAAGCTCATAAACCCAATGACCGTCTGCCTTGCGGTGACCTTGGATAGCATTGCTCGCGGCGGAAATGCTGGCCGCAAGGGCTTCCGGATCGGGCGCTTTTGCGCCGGCTGTGTCAGACGTCATCGGCATGCTCGATTGAGTTTAGCGCATCAGGACCAGATCGGCGGCGCGATCACCGGAACGGATCGAGCCTTCGATGGTGCTCGGCAGTCCGGTATCCGTCCAGTCGCCGGCGAGAAAAAGATTTTTCCATTCGGTGACGGGACCGGGCCTTAGCGCGTTCTGTTCCGGCGTCGCCTCGAATGTAGCACGGCGCTCGCGCACGATCTGCCACGGCGGCAGCGGGCCTTCGGCGACAGCCTCGCCGAGACCGGCCACCTTGCAGATGTCCCGCCAGATATCGCGCGCCAGTTCCTCGCGCGGCGTGTTGATAAGGCGGTCCGCATCGCTGATGGTGATCGATAGACGGTCCGGAAACGAAAACAGCCATTCGATCAGACCACCGACCACGCCGGTCAGCGCCGGAAGACTTTCCGGCGGATCGTAACGGAAATGCGCATTGACGATGGCGCGGAATTTCGTCGGCGTTTTCAGACCCAGCACGATGCTTGATGCCGGGCGCGCAGGAACCGCCAGCACCACCACATCTTCGGTCTCCAGCGCGATCGTATCGTCACCGAAATCGAGCACCGTGACCTTATCGTCCTTCGTTTCGATCTGGCGCAACTCGTGCCCGAATTTGACGGTCGCGCCCTTCTTTTTCAAGAACTCAAGGGCCGGATCGACCAGCACGGCGCTAAGCCCCTCGCGCGCGATCAGCGGCCGGCAAGCATTGCCGCCAGCGAGCAGCGTCTCGCGCACGATGGCACCCGCAAGTCCGGCCGAGCCTTTCGGCGGATCGACATTCAACGCGGCAAGCAGCAGCGGCTGAACAAGACGCTGATACAATGTGCCCTCGCATTTGATGGCATTGCCAACCAGCGAGGCCGTGCTCGCCCAGGTTAGCGGCATCAGCTTCAGATAATCGGTAACACGCGTATCCGGCACGCGTTTCTTTGCGCTGAACAGCCAGAGCGGCAGACGGCTCCTGCCGAGGTCGAGCAACCATTTTTTGCCGGTGGAAACATCCATGAAATGGAATTGAGCGCTATCCGGGCCGACCAGCTTGGTTTCGGTGCCGATCGACAGCGCGTAGAGCCGCGCATGAATATTGCCGGAAAGCAAAAGATGATTGCCGTTGTCGATGACCATATTGGTTGCGCCGTCGAAATAGGACCGGCAACGCCCGCCCGCATTCTGCGTCGCTTCATGGACATGGACCTGATAGCCCTCATTGGCGAGGCGCACCGCCGCCGACAGACCCGACAAACCCGCGCCGATGATGTGTGCTGTTTTTGTCATCAGATAAAAGCGTATCTCAAGAGAATATACATCTTGGCAGCCTTGCTCACCTTGACCGGCGCGCGCGGCAACGCGAAACCGCGCTCCAGCAGTTTATTGAAAATCGCGCGATAATATTTTCCCATGATGCGCGGCGCGCGCACCGCCTTTCGCGAATTGCGCGCCATGATTTCATCCGCCTTTTCGAAATGCGCGCGCGCCTCCTGAGCCAGCGGCAGGCAGGCTTTCGGCAAATTCGGGTCGAGACGCACGATGTCAGGGTCGGTTGACGTGATGCCCGCCGCGTTCAACAATTCGCGCGGCAGATAAAGTCGGCCGATGCCGGCGTCCTCGTCGATATCGCGCAGGATGTTGGTGAGTTGCAACGCGCGGCCAAGATGATGTGCGAGCAGGATGCCGTCTTGCTCCGGCAGGCCGAACACGCGCACCGACAACCGACCGACCGCGCTCGCGACACGGTCGCAGTAAAGATCGAGCGTGACCGCATCAGGCGCGCGAATGTTGGAGGGGATGTCCATTTCCATGCCGTCGATAACGGCGATGAAATCCTCGCGCTTCAGGCCGAACTGCTTCAACGGGCCGGCATAATCGCGCACCCGCTCCGGCGGGTGTCCCGCGTAAAGCGCGTCGATGTCCTTGCGCCACTGATCGAGCGCCGCGAGCCGCTCGCCGCGCGGGCCTTCGGAGTCAGCGATGTCATCCACCTTGCGGCAGAAGCTATAGATGTGAAACATCGCATCGCGCTGCTCGGGCGGCAGGATTTTCATGGCAGCGTAAAATGAACTGCCCGATGCCACGCTGGCCGGAGTTTCCTTGATCTCAGTCATCGCGGATCACGCGCCTGTCGAAAGTCTGGGGAAAGACGTCTGGCCGGTGGCGCGCCGGTAGAGTCCGCGTGCGAGGACCGACAACGCGATTCCTGCCATCTGCCCCTTGGATAGATGAACATTTTCGCCAAGCGGATCGCGAACTTTCAGGAGATTGACGATCCGATCGGCGAACGCCTCGATCACTCCGATCTCAAGCGCGAAACGCATGTCCTTTATGTCGCCCGTAAGCGAGCGGCCTTCGTGCAAAAGATTTTCGGTTCGCTGCGCGAGGCCGTGAAGGCAATTCAGCAGCGCAGGCGGTGAGCGCTCGCCGCCCAGCATCTCGACCGACGCGCCAGCGACCTTGAGCGCGTCGAGCGGCACATAGACGCGGTCGAGCGCGCGATAATCCTTGCCGCAATCCTGCAGGTGGTTGTTGATCTGCAGCGCGGCGCAGATCGCGTCCGACGCTGCCCAGGTCGAGCGGTCCTCGCCGTGAACATCCAGCATGAAACGGCCGACCGGCATCGCCGAGAGCG
>DASWQB010000274.1:0-6443 GCA_036398335.1 Afipia sp.
CGGCCGTAATGGGTCGGATGCACGTCGCGCACTTCGAAGCCGGCACGCTCACGGGTCAGACCGCCCGGTCCAAGCGCCGACAGGCGGCGCTTGTGGGTGATCTCCGACAGAGGATTGGTCTGGTCCATGAACTGCGACAGCTGCGAGGAGCCGAAGAATTCACGCACGGCCGCAGCGGCAGGCTTCGCGTTGATGAGGTCCTGCGGCATCACGGTGTCGATGTCGACGCTCGACATGCGCTCCTTGATGGCGCGCTCCATGCGCAGCAGACCGACGCGATACTGATTTTCCATCAGTTCGCCGACCGAGCGCACGCGGCGGTTGCCGAGATGGTCGATGTCGTCGATCTCGCCCTTGCCGTCGCGCAGGTCCACTAGCGTCTTGATGACGGCGAGGATGTCTTCCTTGCGCAGCGTGCGATGGGTATCTGGCGCATCCAGCTCAAGACGCATGTTCATCTTGACGCGGCCCACGGCCGACAGGTCGTAGCGCTCGCTATCGAAGAACAGCGACTGGAACATATTGCCGGCGGATTCCACCGTCGGCGGCTCGCCCGGACGCATCACGCGGTAGATGTCGAACAGCGCGTCCTCGCGCGTCACGTTCTTGTCGGCGGCGAGCGTGTTGCGGATGTAGGGACCGACATTGACGTGGTCGATGTCGAGGATCGGCAATTCCTTGTAGCCGATCTCGTTCAGCGCCTTCAGCGACTTCTCGGTGATCTCCTCGCCCGCTTCGGCGTGGATTTCGCCGGTCTTCGGGTTGACGAGGTCTTCAGCGAGATACTGGCCGACGAGATCCTCGTCGGTCATGCGCAGGGCCTTGAGGCCCTTCTCGGTGAGCTGGCGTGCGGCGCGGACGGTCAGCTTCTTGCCGGCCTCGAGCACGACCTTGCCGGTGTCGGAATCGATCAGGTCGTTGACGGTGGAATAACCGCGGAAGCGGTCAGCCGAAAACGGCACGCGCCAGCCTTCCTTGGTGCGCTTGTACTGAATCTTCTTGTAGAACGTGGAGAGGATTTCCTCGCCATCGAGGCCGAGCGCGAACATCAGCGACGTCACCGGAATCTTGCGGCGGCGGTCGATACGCGCGAACACGATATCCTTGGCGTCGAACTCGATATCGAGCCACGAGCCGCGATACGGAATGACGCGGGCGGCGAACAAGAGCTTGCCCGAGGAATGGGTCTTGCCCTTCTCGTGATCGAAGAACACGCCAGGCGAGCGATGCATCTGCGAAACGATGACGCGCTCGGTGCCGTTGACCACGAAGGTGCCGTTCATCGTCATGAGCGGAATGTCGCCCATGTAGACGTCCTGCTCCTTGATGTCCTTCACCGACTTGGCGCCGGTTTCTTCGTCGATATCGAACACGATGAGGCGCAGCGTCACCTTGAGCGGCGCAGCGTAGGTCATGCCGCGCTGGCGGCACTCATCGACGTCATACTTCGGCGGCTCGAATTCGTAGCGCACGAATTCAAGCTGCGAGGTGCCGGAGAAATCGTTGATCGGGAAGACCGAGCGGAAGACCGCCTGCAATCCTTCATCGAGGCGTCCGCCCGCAGGTTCGTCCACCATCAGGAACTGGTCGTAGGATGCCTTTTGAACCTCGATGAGGTTCGGCATCTCGGCGACTTCCTTGATGTGTCCGAAGAACTTGCGAACGCGCTTGCGGCCGGTGAAAGTTTGCTGCGTCTGCGTCGTCGTGACCTCTCATTTCGCCGCCCGTTATTGGCGGCCGCTTCCGGAGCGCGGTGCGCGCGCACCCCGGGTTGAATTTCAGAACATCCGCAACATCAGCACCGCGACCGGCGCCATAATCCGCAGACGCAAAATGACGTGCGGGGCGCTGCCCGCGCCCTGCCCGTCAAAACAAACCCTACAGCCTAGAAAAGCCCGAAATTCGCCTGTCTCCCGACGCCGCGCTCGTCACCAAAGCCAAGTCCACCGAACCCAAACCAAATTCGAGGCTCAAACCGCGCCGTCCTTTCGTGCTCCCGCCTATATAGGCGGCTTTTGTGCTGATTCGAGACCTCCGATAGAGACCGGATCACCGAACCGTCACACAATCGTGTGTTCAGGCCGCCCCAAAGGGCCGGCCTGAACGTTTTCAACTCGTCATGGCCGGGCCTGACCCGGCATCCATGTCTTTGTCACGATCCCCGGATCGCGCTCGGCTTCGCCTCGCTTGTCCGGGGATTTCGCTTAAGTAACCTGCGGTTACTTAAGCTCAACCTTGGCGCCGACCTTCTCAAGCTGCGCCTTGATCTTGTCAGCTTCGTCCTTGGCAACGCCGTCCTTGACGGGCTTGGGCGCGCCTTCGACCAGGTCCTTGGCTTCCTTGAGGCCAAGACCCGTGATCGCACGGACTTCCTTGATGACTTCGATCTTCTTGTCGCCGGCCGAGGCGAGAACAACCGAGAACTCGGTCTTCTCTTCGGCGGCAGCAGCGCCGGCACCGCCAGCGGCGGGAGCGGCAACCGCAACAGCGGCGGCAGCCGAAACGCCCCACTTCTCTTCGAGGAGCTTCGACAGCTCGGCAGCCTCGAGAACGGTGAGCTTCGACAGGTCGTCTACGATCTTCTGCAAATCAGCCATTTTATCTTTCCTTCAGCGTATCAGTTCGAACCAATTGAGATGGAGAATGGCATCACGCCGCTTCACCCTTTGAGGCATAGGCCTGAACCACGCGGGCCAGCTTCGCAGCAGGCGCGGTGGTGAGCTGAGCGATCTTGGTCGCCGGCGCCACAAGGAGGCCGAGGATCTTCGCGCGCAGTTCATCGAGCGACGGCAGCGAGGCAAGCGCCTTCACAGCGTCGGGATTCAGGACAGTCGTTCCCATCGCACCGCCAAGGATCACGAACTTCTCGTTCGCTTTGGCGAATTCGACGGCAACTTTGGGCGCTGCGACCGGATCGCTAGAGGTGGCGATCACAGTCGGCCCCTTCAGGAGGGGACCGATGGAAGCAACGTCCGTGCCTTCAAGAGCAATTTTGGCGAGACGGTTTTTCGAGACCTTTACCGTTGCACCAGCCTGCTTCATCTGCGTACGCAGCTTCTGCATCTGGGCGACGGTCAGGCCGGAATAATGAGCAACGACCGCGACGCTGGTGGTCTTGAAGACCCCGTTCAGCGTTTCGACCGCGTCTTTTTTTGCCGCTCGTTCCACAGCAAGCTCTTTCCGGTTGGCGGTCTTTGCCTTTCAGCAGGACCGCCGGGTTGCACCGATCGTCCTGCCTGGCGGGTCTCGAGATTCTCAATCTCTCGGCACGTCGGGCACGACGACATTAACGGAAGCCTGCCCTCTCGCCTGACTCGCTTGCGCGAGCCGAACGAGGTGTCGAGGTTCGAACCGAATGCGCCCTCCGCCGCCAAAGCGGCGGACTGCAAATCCGGTTTTCACCCGTCTGTGCAGGGAATTAAGCGTCGCCATGATCCCGGAGGATGAAGGCTCGGCACCTGCAGTCTTGGACAGGATGGAGCTTCAGGTTCCACAACAACGGCAAGCCCAGAACACAGCAAGCCATTGAAATGCCTGAAGACCCTGTTCGCCCCGTCCCTCACGCCGCAGCAATCCTGTCCTTTTCGAGCAATCCATGCGGAATTGATCGACGAGGAAAGAACTCCTATTAGTATGGGTTTCGGAAAACGAACACGGACGCGCCAGCCACAGCCAGCACGCCCGGAAAGGAATGTTTAATGACTCTGAACGGCTTTGCCAAGGAGAATCTGCCCCTGGGAAGCATTTTTCGGGCCACCGATCCGGTCAAGCCGGGTTTTTCGACGGGTTTTGGCAGCGATAGAGTTCCCTCTGGCTGTTCTTGTCCTGCCATCCGAACCAATTAATGGACCGGAACCATACCGGCCAGGATGTGCGCAGCAAGGTGCAGTTGCTGCGAATCCACGCCACCTGCCCGGGCCGGGAGGTCGGAACATCGAGCATGGCCAGCACCGGTTTGCCGCTCGCGGCGACGCCCTGCAAGTCCGCCTGGGATGGATTGACGACCAAGTGGAGATTTTTGGGCTCGATGAAATGCATCCGAATCCCGGCCTGCCAATACGGGATCTTGTCGCCGTCCTGGATGACAACAAATTCGACCTGTCCGCCTGCGGCCGCAGCCTCGGTCTCGACCGTCCGGTAGAACGAGAAATCGCTGAGCGAGGGCAGCCACAGCATCAACAGCAGGCCACCGATATTCCACGCCAGCAGAACCCGCAGCCGCCACTGGCTGGTGCACCAGCGCAAAAACGCCACGGCACGCGAGCGTGTCTCCGCATGGCCGGCCAACGCAAACATGATGAACATTGGCAACAGCGGAACGAGCGGAAAAATAAACCGTTGCTCCTTGTGCCCGACGATCGAGAGCAGCAGCACATAGGGGACAGCCGCAAAGGTCAGCACATGCCAGGGTCGCCGCGCCCAGGCGATGACGGTGGCCAGCATCAACACGGCGGCGACAGGCGCCATCGGCGTTTCCAACGGCTTGTAGAGATAGCCGAAGAACGGCGACGTCCCATACGCCGCCGCGCGCCCCACGACGAAATTCTCGTAGATGTACGAGACCACCGGAAACGCCGGGACGCCATAGCCCCAGCGATCCACCAGCGCGCCAAACGCAAGCGCCAGACATCCGCCGAGCGCCATCCCAAGGAAAGCCAGCGGTCTCTCCCCGCTTGGGCGCAGATAATTGACGATGGCCCCCGCCGCCATCACGGTGCTGGCGTAGCGGAATTCAAAGCACAGGCCGAAGGCGATACCGGCCATCACCGCGAAGCCGAAGCGGCCCTCGCGCGTCGGCCTGTCGGAGCGCCATTCCATCAAGGCAATGCCGATGCACAGCATGGCGGCCGACATGGTTTCGGCGGAGGTGCGTACGCCGAGAAAGGGCAATATCCAGAGCAGCGCCGCGATCAGATACAGACGCCGGCGATCGTCCTCGCTCGCGATCCAGCGGCGGCCGGCGGCGATCAGCATCCACAGCGACGCCCAGGATATGAGTCCTGTGGAGAGACGAAACAGAAACAGCCAACTCAGCGGCCGGTCGATACCGACCGCATATGCCGCGCGCGCTACGGCGACATAAAACGCCGGCTGCAGCCATGAGCGCATGCGCGCCTGAAATTCCCATGGCAGATCGGTGATGTCCGTCAGGCCGAGTTTGACCGATGCGGCTTCGGCGATCTGAAAATATTCGTCGGGATGGAAATGGCGAAAACAAAAAATCGCGCAGGCCATATAGAGAAAGGCTGACAGCGCGGCGCAAAGCCAAAACCAGCGGCGCTCGCCTTTGCTCCATTCGGGCGATTTGCCCTGCTCCACAATGGCAAGGCGATTCCAAAAGGCACGCGCGGATGCAACGAAGCGCGGCCCGGCAGCCGAAGGGGGGCCACTGCGATGAAGGCTGCCTTTCACCGATCCAAACAACGTCACGTCAGATGCTCGCTCATATTTGGGCGAGCAATGAGAAAAGCTGGCCGCTGCTACTCTACCGGGTATGGCAGCGGTTTCCCCGCAAAAAATGCGTCCAGATTGGCGAGCACACAATCCTGCATTCCGATGATCCCCTCAGCCGTCTGGCCGCCGATGTGCGGAGCGAGCACGATATTGTCGAGTGTCGTGAGCGCATCGGGCGCATGCGGTTCGCGCTCGTACACGTCTAGCCCCGCTCCCGCGATGCTCCTGTCCGCAAGCGCCGCCGCCAGCGCCTTCTCGTCGATCACCGATCCGCGCGAGATGTTGATAACGATGCCCTGGGGACCGAGCTTTTTCAAAAGCGCAGCGTCGATCTTGTGATGCGTCTGCGGCCCGGCGCGCACCGCGACGAACAAAATGTCCGCCCACTCGACGAGGGCATCGAGGCTGCGGTGATAGGCATAAGGCAAGTTGTGTTTGCTGCGGCTGAAATAGCCGACCTCGGTCTCGAATGCCGCGCAGCGCGCGCCGAGCTTGCGGCCGATTTCACCCATGCCATAGATGCCGATCTTGCGGCCCGCGATACCCGCAGGCGGCGGCAACAGCGGCGACAGCTTTCCCGCCGCCCAGTCGCCGCTGCGTACGATGCGGTCGGCCAAAACCAGCCTGCGCGCTGTCGCCAGCATCAAGCCCATCGCCAGTTCGGCGACCGCGTTGGCGTTGGCGCCGGGACTGTTGCCGACCACGATGCCGCGCTTTTTCGTCTCGGTGAAATCGACGCCGTCATAGCCGGTGCCGTAGCAGATGATCGCCTTGAGCGAAGGCAGCGTATCGAGAACCGATCCGGGAAGCGGCTGGCCGCCCGCGGTTATCAGCGCACGAATGGGTTTCAATTGTTCGGCGGTGAAGGTTTCAATCGGCGGCTTGCCATGCCCGTCGAGCAGATCGTAACGCGCGCCGATCCGCGTCATCTGGGATTTAGGGAAACGTGAGTAGATCAGGACTTGCTCGGACATTCGCGTCTCAACAGG
>DASWQB010000275.1:0-10613 GCA_036398335.1 Afipia sp.
GAGCAGATCAAACTCGGCACCGAGGCGATTGCGTTTAGTATCGCGCGCACCCTGATTGAACGCGATCCTTCGCTGAAGGCGCCGTTGCGCGCGAACTTGCGCAAAATGTGGGAATTGCTCGACGGCACCGAAGACCACGGCGCGGCCGACATGGTTGAAAGTCTGACCAAGGCGCTAAACGACCCAGCCTTTTTCCGCAGGTGAGGAAGATAGGAAAATAGTCCTTGACAGCGTGACGCTCCCGCAGTAGGTTTGCGACATGCTCCAGAGTTGTAAGTGAAGGAACCGGCGCTGTCGGCGGGCGTTTGATGTTCAGTCAATGCGTGAAAAATTCGCGCCAAGATGCCGAGGACGCCATGACGACAAAACAAGCGGTGACAAAACAGAACGGACAGATCGTCGAAACCGCCACCGAGGCGCGGCAGGCCGAGCCCGGACCGTCGGTTTTTGCGCTGATGGCGGTCTCCACCGTCGCCGCCATCTTCACGCTGGCGATCGTGTGGTTCCTGTTCTTCCGCACCTGACACATCATGGTGAGAAGCGCAGCTTGCCTGCGCGTCTCGAACCATGAGGCCAACATCCTTCGAGACGCGCGCAAAAAAGCGCACTCCTCAGGATGAGGCCCGAATAATACGGAATTTTGAACATGCCCGCGAAGACCCCCGCCAAACCGGCCAAGACGCCGGCGCGGCGAAAAGTCTCGCGCGAACCGGGTGCCGCCAAATCTGCCACGAGCAAGGCTGCCAACACCGGATCTGACATCGAGCCCGATGTGGCAACCGCCATCGAGCCGCTCGCTCAGCCGAACAGCAAAGCTGTTTCCCTCCTCAAGGTGGGGCGGCATGTTCCATCGAAAATCCTGCACGACGATTTGTCCGCGCCGGTGAGTACGCTGCTCGCGCGCGTCTCAAGCGCGATCGAGGATGAACTGACGCAGATCGAAATGATCGTGAGCGGCGGCACCAAATTGCGCGAGCGCGCACAGGCCGAGCGCCGTGCGCGCACGCTGGCCTCGCTGGCGCGCACACTGCGCGAGGTGATCCAGCTTCGCGCCGGGGAGGAGAAAACCAGGCGCGATGATGACGCAGTGCCCCGAGATATCGGCGAGCTTCGACGCGAGCTCGCGCGCCGACTGGACAAGATTGTCGGCGATGCAAAGGCTGCACATCCTGACGAGCCTGGATGAAGCCGAACTCGATCTGATCGCGAGCGACTGGCAACTCTTCGCTCACCCGCATCAATGGCCGCCGGATGTTCCGGGCAACGGCCGCGACTGGCTGACATGGCTGTTGATCGGCGGGCGCGGCGCGGGCAAGACGCGCGCCGGCGCGGAATGGATCAGGGCGCAAGCACTCGGAATTGCGCCGCTCGCGAAAGAGGCTGTCGGGCGTATCGCGCTGGTCGGCGAGACCGAGCATGATGTGCGCGAGGTGATGATCGAGGGCGTGTCTGGTTTGCTCGCGGTGCATCGCCGTGACGAACGGCCGGTGTGGATATCCTCGCGCAAGCGCCTCGAATGGCGCAACGGCGCGGTGGCCTATGCGTTTTCGGCGGAAGACCCGGAGAGCCTGCGCGGCCCGCAATTCGGCTGCGCGTGGTCGGACGAACTTGCGAAATGGCGTTATGCGGACGCGGCGTTCGACATGCTGCAATTCGGCCTGCGCCTTGGAGCGCAGCCACGCCAGTTGATTACGACCACGCCGCGCCCGACGGCGCTGATTAAAAGGCTGATGAAGGACGAGAGCTGCGCGGTGACGCGCGCACCCACGCATGCCAATGCGCTCAATCTCGCGCCGAATTTCTTGCAGACGGTGATGGCGCGCTATGCCGGAACGCGGTTAGGGCGTCAGGAGCTCGACGGCGAACTGATCGAGGACCGCCCCGACGCGCTGTGGACGCGCGCGCTGATCGAGCGATGCCGCATCATTGAGGCGCCGCCGTTGGCGCGCATCGTGGTGGCGGTCGATCCGCCGGTGTCATCCGGCAAGCGCGCGGATTCCTGCGGCATCGTCGCGGCGGGTATCACGAGCGAAGGCGCCATCATCGTGCTCGCCGACGAGACGATCGCGAACGCAACGCCCTCGGCGTGGGCGGCGAAGGCAATCGCGCTGTGGCGCAGGCTTGAAGCCGATACGCTGGTGGTCGAAGTCAACCAGGGCGGCGAGATGGTGCGCTCGGTGATCGCGCAGGTCGATGCCAGCGTGCCGGTGACCTCGGTTCGTGCCTCGCGCGGCAAGTATTTGCGCGCAGAACCCGTGGCCACGCTCTATGAGCAAGGCCGCGTCAGGCACGCGGGTGTGTTTCCCGCGCTGGAAGACGAGATGTGCGATTTCGGCCCGGCGGGTCTGTCGTCGGGCCGCTCGCCGGACCGGCTGGATGCGCTGGTGTGGGCCGTCACTTCGCTCACGCACGGCGCGCGCGGGATGCCAAGGGTGCGGGAGCTGTGAAGGTTTAACAAGGATTCCATTCGTCATGCGCGGGCTTGACCCGCGCATCCATCGTCCGCGCTAGCGGACAATTTCGTCATATAAATCTTGCCACGATGGATTGTTGCCAACGATAAGATCGATCTTCCATTCGCGTGACCAGTGTTTGATATTCTTCTCACGCTGAATTGCACTGATCGCTGTATCGTAGGATTCAAAATATACGAGGCGTTTGATCTTATATTTCCGAGTGAAGCCATCCGCGAAGCCTTCGCGATGTTCATACATGCGACGAATGAGATCGCTCGTCATTCCGACATAGAGCGTCCCGCCGGGCGAACTTGCGAGAATATAAACCCAATAATTCATGCACGAATGATGGATTGCCGGGTCAAGCCCGGCAATGACAAATTTATCAAGTTCTCTGTCTTCGAGGCTATGCTTCATGCTCACCCGTCTCAAACATCTTCTTCACGCCCCCGAACTCAAGGCCAGCCGCACCGCGAAGGTGCTCGCCTTCGAGTCCGGCGGGCGCGCGCGATGGACGCCGCGCGATTATGCGGCGCTGGCGCGCGAGGGTTATCTCGCCAATGCCATCGTGCATCGCGCGGTAAGATTGGTCGCGGAGAACGCGGCGTCGTGCTCATTTTTGCTTTACGAAGGCGCGTTGGAGCGCGACAATCATCCGTTGTTGCAATTGTTCGCGCGGCCAAATCCGCGCCAGGACGGCGCGAGTTTTTTCGAGACGCTCTATTCGCACTTGCTGCTCGCCGGCAACGCCTATGTGGAGGGCGTCGCGCTCGACGATCAGATGCGTGAGCTTTATGCGCTGCGGCCAGACCGCATGAAGGTCGTGCCAGGTCCCGATGGCTGGCCGGAGGCTTATGAATACACGGCAGGCGGGCGCAGCGTCCGTTTCGACCAGACAACTTCGCTCGTGCCGCCGATCCTGCACCTGACATTCTTTCATCCGCTCGACGATCATTATGGCCTCGCGCCGATTGAGGCGGCGGCGATCGCCGTCGATACCCACAACGCATCGGCGAAATGGAACAAGGCCTTGCTCGACAACGCCGCGCGCCCGTCCGGCGCGCTTGTCTATTCGGGTCCGGAAGGCACGGTCCTCTCGGATCAGCAGTTCGAGCGGCTCAAGCGCGAACTGGAAGGCACCTATCAGGGCGCGGTGAACGCGGGCCGCCCGTTGCTGCTGGAAGGCGGTCTCGACTGGAAGGCGATGTCATTGAGCCCGAAGGACATGGATTTTCTCGACGCCAAGAATTCCGCCGCGCGGGAGATCGCGCTGGCTTTTGGCGTGCCGCCGATGCTGCTCGGCATTCCCGGCGACAACACCTACGCGAACTTCCAGGAAGCCAACCGCGCGCTGTGGCGGCAAACCATTCTGCCGCTGGCCGCGCGGGTCGGCGCCGCGCTGATGCAGTGGCTGACGCCGCAGTTCGGCACGGATTTGCGCATCGCCATCGATACCGACAAGATCGACGCGCTCGCGTCCGACCGTGCGGCATTGTGGGATCGTATTGCCGCCGCGCCGTTCCTGACATTGAACGAAAAGCGCGAAGCCACGGGCTACGCGCCGGTGGACGGCGGCGAGCGGCTCGAATAAATGTGGAGGCTTGATTGCTGGATGCGAGATGAGTCTGACTTACGTCATTGCGGATCTTCACGGCCGGGCCGATCTCCTGGACGAGGCGTTGCTTCGCATCGCGGCGCATGCATCGGCACGTGGCATGAATTCCGGCGGCACGATTGTGACGCTCGGCGATTATGTCAGTAAGGGGCCCGACAGCCGCGGCGTGGTTGAGCGGCTCTCGGCGAATCCGCCCGGCGGATTCACGCTCATCGCGCTGAAGGGCAACCACGATGCGATGATGGTGGGTGCGCTGCGTGACGGCTCCGGCATGCCGGAGTGGCTGGGCAAGGGCGGCGCGACCACATTGGCGTCTTATGGAGGCGACATCTCGTCCGTGCCGCCCGCGCATCTCGCCTGGCTTGATGCGCGGCCGCTGCTGCACGAAGACGCCCATCGTCTTTATGTCCATGCGGGGGTCGATCCAGCCCTGCCGCTTTACGCTCAGAATGAGAGAACGTTGCTCTGGAAGCGCTATCCGAAAGCCGAGGAAGGTGGTTACGGTGCGCGTCATGTGGTGCACGGCCACGACAATCAGGTCGATGGACCTCTGCTGTTTGCCGGCCATAGCAATCTTGACACCGCCGCCTGGCGCACCGGGCGGCTGGTGATCGGCATATTCGACGACGACACGCCGGGCGGCCCGGTGGATTTCATTACGGTGCAGGGTGCGGCGGCGTAGCAGGCGCATGCCCTCTCCCTCTTGTGGGATAGGGGCTGAACGGCGCAGCCGTGAAGCGGGTGAGGAGGTCTGAGCCTCTTTTTATAATCGATCCGTCAGCCGTCACCCGACGCATCGTTCGCCGCGCTCTCGATGCGCGACCCTCTCCCACAAGGGGAGAGAGGAAACGAAACAACTGAAAATTCGATGGCCGATCTTATCAAGACTTTCACCGAGCGCGGCGATCTGGCGCATCTGGCGTTGTTTCTGTGGGCGAGCGCGGCGAGCGCCGCCTTTCTTTTCACGCTGCGCGAGCTCGCCAGCGCGTCGCGCCGGTTCGACGATTTCGTGCGCGAGCTGGCGTTGTTCAACCGCCGCGCCCGGCGCAGGCGAATAGAGAATTCGGACTAGAGCATTTTCCGTTCTGATGGAATCAGAACCGAGACTCTCGTTTTATATTTTGACGCGTTTTCCTCACGCGAACCGGTATCCATCCTCGGGTCAAGCCCGAGGACATGCTTCGCTCGAAAACGCTTTGGAGGATTTCATCATGGATGATCTGCACACGATGCTGCGTTCGATCAGCGGCGAGACCAAAACCAAAACCGGACACCTTACGGTATTCCGCGAATTCCTCGCGCATCTGGAAAAGATTCAGCACAAGGCGCCGGTCCGCGCGCCGAACGCCAAGCCGGCACGGGCCAGGCCACAACGGCGCAAGGCCAAACGCGCGAAGTAAGCTACAAAAAAAGATCAAGCGCGTCCCGGGCGCAATGCGGCGTGAAACGCTGCATTGCTGAACCGGGACCGCCAAGCTCACCGAATATGGAACGGTCCCGGCTCGGCAGCGCATCACATGTGCTGCGCTGCGTCCGGGACACCCCCAAATTTCACGCCGACAAAAACTTGCACCCTGCGAGAACGCCCATGCATGCGCCGCTGCCATCGACATCCCGCGTTTCTCTCGCAAGCGACGGCACGGTGGAAGGATATGCCAGCCTGTTCGGCGAACTCGATCAGGCGCGCGACATGGTGATGCCGGGCGCGTTCACGCAAACGCTGCAACATCGCGGCCTGCGCCGAATTCCGATGTTGTTCCAGCATGATCCGTCCGAGCCGGTCGGCATCTGGCTGGAGCTGCGCGAGGACATTCGCGGGCTGTGGGCGAGGGGACGCCTGATCCCGGAAGTCGCGCGCGGCCGCGAACTGATGGCGCTGGTGCAGCAGGGCGCGATCGACGGGCTGTCGATCGGCTATCGCACCGTGCGCGGGCGGATCGATCCGAAGACGCGCATCCGCAGGCTTTATCAGGTGGACCTGTGGGAAATATCGATCGTCACCTTCCCGCTGCTGGCGGGCGCGCGCGTTCGCGCGGTGAAGCAGTCACGACACCCTCCCGATCGGTCTCTTCCGCGCCCGCGCGTCGTAAAAAAGGGGTAGGGACGCCGATGCCTCGATATCAAAAAAGCTTTTGAGGGCTTATATTTCAAACTCTTGCGCTAAAGCGCATCGCCGCAATCTGCCACCGCGCCAACGCCGCCCCTCCGGGCGGCGTTTTTGTTTTCCCAGTCCAGTTTCAAAGGAGACCGCAATGGACATTGATATCCACGACCACGTTCAAGACCACGCGCCGGAGCACAAATCCGGCATCTCAATCGCGCAGCGCGGCGAACATGATGCCGTCATGCAGATGTTCGAGGAATTCAAGGCTTCGAACGACGAGCGCCTGGCCGCCGCCGGCCGCCGCGCCGACGTGCTGCTGGACGAAAAGGTCGACCGCATCAACACCGCGCTCGACGCGCAGATGAAGCGCATCGACGATCTCGCCCTGAAAAATGCGCGGCCTTTGCTTGAAGGAAATCGGCTCGACGGTACGCGCACCCGCGCCGCCGACTCCGTGGCGCGCGAGCACAAAAGCGCGTTCGACGCCTATGTGCGCGGAGGCGAAAGTGCCGGGCTGAAGGCGATCGAGACCAAGGCGCTTTCATCCGGCTCGGATGCCGATGGCGGCTATCTCGTTCCGGACGAACTGGAGCACGAGATCGGCCAGCGGCTCGCGGCGATCTCGCCGATCCGCGCCATTTCCACGGTGCGCGAAATTTCCGGCGGCGTGTACAAGAAGCCGTTCATGACCGCGGGGCCAGCCACCGGCTGGGTCGGCGAGACGGATTCGCGCACGCAGACCACATCGCCCACGATCGATGCGCTGAGTTTTCCGGCGATGGAGCTTTACGCCATGCCGGCGGCGACCGCGACGCTGCTCGACGACAGCGCGGTGAACATCGACGAGTGGATCGCCTCCGAGGTGGAGCTGACCTTCGCGGTGCAGGAAGGCGCGGCGTTCGTGAGCGGCGACGGCACCAACAAGCCAAAGGGTTTTCTCAGCTATACGGCGGTGGCCAACAGTGCGTGGACCTGGGGCAGCCTGGGTTATGTCGCCAGCGGCATGGCGGGCGCGTTTCCGTCGAGCAATCCCTCCGACGTGCTGATCGACGCGATCTATGCGCTGAAAGCCGGCTACCGGCAGAACGGCGTCTTCGTGATGAATCGCAAGACGCAGGCGGCGATCCGCAAGTTTAAGGATTCCGGCGGCGATTATCTCTGGCAGCCTCCGACTCAGGTCGGCGGCCGCGCATCGCTCATGACCTTCCCGCTGGTCGAGGCCGAGGAGATGCCGGACATCGCGGCGAATTCGCTCTCGATTGCATTCGGCGATTTCAAGCGCGGCTATCTGATCGTGGATCGTCTCGGCGTGCGCGTGCTGCGCGATCCGTATTCCGCCAAGCCGTATGTGCTGTTCTACACCACTAAGCGCGTCGGCGGCGGGGTGCAGGACTTTGACGCCATCAAGCTCGTGAAATTCGCGGCGAGCTGAGGGTCAAGGCTCTCATTGCGAGCTGGGCGAAGCAATCCGACTAAACCGGCAGCGACCAAAACTGGATTGCCTCGTCGTTTGCGCTCCCTGCAATGACAAGACTTTGTGAACGACGCAAGTGCGGCGCGCTCAAGGGTGCGCCGTTTTCATTTTAAAATTCACAATAGATAAGTCGGTGCGGCATGCTGTTGCGCGACGATGCATTCGCACGCCATCAACGCATGCGATGGTTGCGGCCCGATGCTGAGCGATGGGTAGGGCAGGACGCGGCGCGCTTTCTGCGTCCGGGGTCCGACCCATTTGAAATCCTTCCTGGCTTCGAGCAGAAGTACAATCAGGCCCAGCCGCGTGTACCGGCTGGCAATGGACGCGAGAGCGGGCGGTGGACAGACGGTAGTGGTAGCGGCGCGGGGAGCGATGTCGGTCAGCCGACGAGCGGCATCGACTTCGGCGATCTGCCGAGTTTCAGCGATCTCTTCGCGCTGTTTCAGATCACGCCGCAGGAATTCGGCAACCCCGATGGCACTCAGTTAGCGGGCGAAATTCCTGATGGTGACGGGCCGGGCATCGGTCACAACCAGGGACCGCCGCTGGAGCCGCCGGAGATTCCAGCGGGGCGGCCGTCAAGTTCTGCGATCGCATGGCTTTCATAAGGAGCGCAGCAGAATGGATCGGCCGGATGGGGCGCTATTCGCCAATCGTCGACGCCTATTTTGGTGCGCTGGATCAAATTGAAAGTATCAAAGCTCTAACTGACACAATCAAGTCCGCTAACGATCCGCCGAAAACTCTTGAGGAGCTTCAGGAGCGTGTTGGCTTGCCAAGCGACGCAGGCTACCATGATCATCATATTGTGGAGAGGTCTTCCGGGTTTGACGCCGGCTATTCCAGAGAATTACTCGATAATCGCGACAACCTCGCTCGTATACCGGTTTTGAAACATATCGATATCACCGCCGAGTATGCGACAAAGGCCGAGCAGCCCGATGGGACGTTTAGATCGTTGCGAGACTATCTGGCCGATAAAGATTTTGAAACGAGGCGGACGGCGGGATTGGCCGTAATGAGAAAATACGGAGTTCTGAAGTGAGGTCCGCCGATCTTTCTCAATTCACCGTCGAGCAGTTACTGGGCCGCTTTGTCGCGCTTTGTCTGCAAGACGAACGTGCGATGAAATTGGCGCAGGTGTCTGTTCGCAACCGGCTTGTCGTCGAAATCAGCGACATAACAAAAGAATTGAAAAAACGACCAGGAGATCAACGTGGCGCGTTGATCGGGCTTTTCGATCACCCAAATCTTCAGGTGCGCTACCATGTTGCGACCAATCTCATGAATATGATTCCAGAGCGGGCGCTCCGTGAAATGAATTCTATTGCCGACTCGAAAATATACCCAATCGCCGGATGCGCGGGCACATACCTCGTGATGCAAGAATTAGCTGCTAAGGAAATTAGTCAAAATAATAAATCGTAAGAAAACATTGAAGAACAAGGATTGCTTGGCAATCTCGGCTACGCGCAAAGCGATATCGACAGCCCGGACAATGTGGTTAGAATACCCACGCTTAAGCACTACGATATAACGGCATGGTACGCTACGCCAAGTGTTGAGTATGGCGGATTATCGCCGCGTCAATACTTAAAATCACAGCCGCAGGATGTTCGGCGTCAAGTCGGTCTAGATAAACTAATCGATTTTGGAGTTCTTAAGCCATGAGAGATCTCCAGGCTATGACGGTGACTGATCTCGTTCATTGTTTTGCCGAAATCACGGACAGGCAAGGTCAAGCACTCAAAACTTATCAAATAAAGCAATATAAAAAATTGTATGGCGAGATGATGGATGTCGCCAATGAGCTCAAGAGCCGCAATGGAGATCAGCGACGGGCTCTGATGATCCTTTATCAACATCCTGCACCGAAAGTGCGGTTGATGGCCGCGCATATGACGTTAGCGCTGGCCTATCCGGAGGCGAGGACTGTGATGCAGAATATCGTGGATAGGCAAGAACGGCCATTCGCAGGAGACGCCGCCGGCACACTAAGGAATTTGGACAGCGGTTTCTATAAACCAACCTGATGACGCGGGCCGAGAGTAGCTGAAACGCAATAAGCCCGATGAAATGCGCGACATCGCCCTGCGTCTTTATAATGCGATGGTCAAAATAACAGCTGAATTGAAATCCCGTGATGGCGATCAGAGAAGGGTCTTGATGCCGCTCTACCAACATCCCAATCCCACGGTGCGGTTCAAGTCCGCGATGGCCACCCTGGCGCCTATTGAAGCCAGACAGATTTTGCAGGCCATCAAAGACAGAAAAGAGTTCCCGATCGCAATGGATGCGTCGCAAATGCTGAACGCGCTGGACGAAGGGCGATATACACCAGTTTGACTTCGTGTGCCGAGTGCTGGGTGCGTGCCGATGTCACGCGCTTCTCAGGCCACGCACGAAGCGGATTAGGGCAGAGACACTTTCGAATGCCGCGATTATCCTGCATAGACCGTTCAGGAGAGTTGGCTTATGATTCCGAGTGATTGAGATGCTTGGATCACGCTAGCGCGCAGTCGGCTGGTCGCGATTCAACAGCGCATCGGATCATGCCAACCGGGCCGGAGACATGACATGAAACAGATATTCGCAATGCTGGGTGTTTTCACGCTGATGCTGTTCGGTGCTTGTGTCGCCCACGCCCGTGGCGGGGGACCGTCGAACCTGCAGAACTGGTCGGGCTATCAGCAGCGTTTGCAGGAATCGCGCGGGCAGGTGACCAACCGTTCAGTGTCGCAGCCCTATACCACGCCGCCGCAGGTTTATCCCGGCAAGAAATGGAAGAAGCGCGGCAAGCGCAAATAGAGCGCGGGCTGCAACGCGGCGAAGAATGCCATTCGCGCTGCGCGTTGTTTACCGGCTCCGGCCGGTCAAATCGGGGCAGGCCGTTATCCAGCTTTGGGGCCGGGACGCTCGACCTTAGGCCGATTTTAACCCGTCATTCACGGCTGTCGGCAT
>DASWQB010000276.1:0-5429 GCA_036398335.1 Afipia sp.
TGATGCCTACAAATTCATGTTCATGGCCAAGGGTGGCGGCTCGGCCAACAAGAGCTTTTTGTTTCAGGGCACGCCCTCGCTGCTGACAAAGGATCGCCTGCATGCGTTCCTGAAAGAGAAAGTGCTGACGCTCGGCACCGCTGCGTGTCCGCCTTATCACCTTGCGATCGTGATCGGCGGTACGTCTGCCGAGCTTTGCATGAAAACCGTGAAGCTTGCCTCGGCGCGTTATCTCGACGCGCTGCCGACAACGGGCAGCGAGGACGGACACGCTTTCCGCGATCTGGAAATGGAGCAGGAGGTTTTGAAAATGACGCAAAGCCTCGGCGTCGGCGCGCAGTTCGGCGGCAAATATTTTTGCCACGACGTGCGCGTGATCCGCCTGCCGCGCCACGGCGCGTCATTGCCGATTGGTCTCGGCGTGTCCTGCGCCGCAGACCGGCAGGTGCTCGGCAAGATCACCAAAGACGGCGTGTATCTGGAAGAACTCGAGCATCATCCCGCGCAATATCTTCCCGATGTGGAAGGCCAGCTCGGCGGCGATCCGGTCAAGATCGATCTCAACCGGCCGATGAAGGACATTCTGGCGACGCTGTCGCAATATCCTGTGAAGACACGCGTGTCGTTGACGGGCACAATCATCGTGGCGCGCGACGCGGCGCATGCGAAATTGCGCGAGCGGCTGGAGAGGGGCGAGCCCTTGCCGGATTATTTCAAGGATCATCCGATCTATTACGCCGGTCCCGCCAAGACGCCGGAGGGATATGCATCCGGCTCGTTCGGTCCGACCACGGCGGGGCGCATGGATTCCTTCGTCGATCAGTTTCAGGCGGCTGGCGGCTCCATGGTGATGCTGGCGAAGGGCAACCGCGCCAGCGCGGTGCGCGATGCGTGCAAGAAGTACGGCGGATTTTATCTCGGCTCGGTCGGCGGTTCGGCGGCAAACCTCGCCGAGCATTGCATCAAGAAGGTCGAGGTCGTGGAATATCCGGAACTCGGCATGGAAGCGATCTGGCGCATCGAGGTCGTGGATTTCCCCGCGTTCATCATCATCGATGACAAGGGCAATGACTTTTTCAAGGAATTGAATCTGGGGTAGTTCGACCGGAATTCTTTCCGTCATTGCCGGGCTTGACCCGGCAATCCATCCCTTGAAAATGACGGACACGCGGGTCAAGCCCGCGTGTGACGAACAGAGCGCAATTCGCGATCGGCACTTTCTTTCAAATTTTGTTGCCTCAGCTTGACTCTTTCTCTCGTCTCCATTATTTAACCTAACAGTTAAATACGAGAACACCCGGAATGGACCGTCTTTCCAGCACCTTTTCGGCATTGGCCGATCCGACCCGCCGCGCGATCCTTGCGCGTCTGGCGCTCGGGGAAACCAGCGTCAACGAACTCGCCGAACCCTTCGACATCAGCCTGCCGGCGGTGTCGAAGCATCTGAAGGTTCTGGAAGGGGCGGGGCTGATTACGCGCGGGCGCGATGCGCAGTGGCGGCCGTGCAAACTGGACGCAGCCCCTTTGAAAGAGGCCGCGGGCTGGATCGAATATTACCGGCGCTTCTGGGAGATGAGTTTCGATCGACTCGACGAATATCTGCAACGCCTGCAATCGGACGAGGCCGCGCCCAAAAAGCCATCCGCGAAAAAATCGACTCCGAAGGGGAAGCCCCGTGGCCGCAAATGAAACACAGACAAAGCCCTTCGTGATCACGCGTGTTTACAACGCGCCGCGCGAGGCGGTGTGGAAGGCATGGACCGACCGCGAGGCACTGGCGCAATGGTGGGGACCGAAGGGCTGCGCCGTCGAGGTGGCCGCGCTCGACGTACGTCCCGGTGGAATTTTTCACTACGGCATCGACATGCCGGATGGCAAAAGAATATGGGGCCGCTTCGTTTATCGTGAGGTTGAGGCGCCCTCGCGGCTTGTGTTCGTCGATTCATTTTCGGACGAGAAGGGACGGGTCACGCGCGCGTTCTTCAGCGAGAGCTTTCCGCTGGAAATTCTCAACGTCGTGACCCTCACCGAAAGCGGCGGCAAGACCACGCTCAGGCTCGAGGGTAGCCCGCTCAATCCGACCGACGAGGAACGGGCGGCATTCGAAGGCATGCACAAGTTGATGCAGCAGGGATTCGGCGGAACCTTCGATCAGCTTGACGATTACCTTGCCTCGCATTGAAAACCGGAAGGGCGGAAATATGAACACAAGTCCAACGACAGGCAAAACTTTTGTATTTACGCGCACCTTCAATGCGCCGCGCGAAACAGTGTGGGACGCGTGGGCCGACATCGGCAAGCGGTCGCAGTGGTGGAAACCGATGGGTACACCCCTCACGGTAAAGGCCTACGACTTAAAGTCAGGCGGCGTGATGCATTACGGCATGGATACGCCGAGCGGCAATAAATGGTGGGGCCTGTTCGCTTATCGGGAAGTCGAGGTGCCCTCACGTGTGGTTTACGTCAATTCGTTCTCGGACGAAGAGGGCAACATCGTCCGCGCGTCGATGAATCCGCATTGGCCGCTGGAAATCCTCACCACTTTCACGTTCGTCGAGGATGGCGATAAGACGAAGGTGAAACTCGAAGGGGTTCCAATCAACGCAACGGATGAGGAGTGCGCCGTGTTCGAAAGCGGGATCGAACAGATGCAGAAGGCTTTTGGCAATACATTCGGTCAGCTCGAAGCCTATCTCGCCGAACACGCGCGCTGATATGCGGCATGGTCATGCCGCTGTCATGATTTCAATGCCAGCAGCGATCTGAATTTTGACATCAAGGGAGAAATATAATGAAAGTTACCCCGTATCTGTTTTTCAACGGCACCTGCGAAGAAGCGGTGAAGTTCTACGAAAAGACGCTCGGCGCGAAAATCGCTTTTATGATGCGCTATAAAGATATGCCCGCTGAAGCGCAGCGCGATCCTGAGGATGAGCCAAAGATTGCCCATGTGCGCTTTACGATCGGCGAAGATACGATCATGGCATCGGATGCTCCGCCGGAGCGCTTCAACAAGCCGCAAGGCTTTGACATGAGCCTTGGCATCGAAAAGCCGGAAGAGGCCGATCGCATTTTCACTGCGCTGTCCGAGGGTGGAACGATCACGATGCCAATCGCAGAAACATTCTGGGCGCATCGCTTCGGCGCGCTGGTCGACAAGTTCGGTACGCCATGGATGGTGAATTGCGAAAAGCAGATGTGATCGCTGTTAAGGAGCCGGTCCATGCCGTCAAAAATGTCAGTGTCAGCCAATCCGCTGTCCGTTGAAGAGGACGAGCTCGTCGTCTCGCGTCAATTCAACGCGCCGCGTGATCTGGTGTGGAAGGCATGGACCGATCCTGTTCATGCCAGGCACTGGTGGGGACCGCCAATGTGTCCGGCGGTCGAGATGAACATGGACGTGCGGGTCGGCGGCAAATGGCGAAACTGCCTGAAGTCGGCGGAAGACGGCTCGCTGCTGTGGCAGCACGGTGTGTTCAAGGAGGTGAACCCGCCGCGGCGACTGGTGTTCACCTTCACATGGGAGAACAATCAGTATCTCGAATTTCCCAATGTCCCGATGCTGGTTGAGCTGACCTTTGAGGAGCGGGACGGCGGCACGCTCGTCACGCTGCGGCAAACCGGATTCCATTCCATCGCGGACCGCGACGGGCACGGTGTCGGCTGGAACGGCACCTTCGATCGTTTCGAACCCTACGCCGCGCAGATGTCCGCCGGCGGCGCATGAAGGAGCTCCATCATGTCCAATGTGTTTCCCTGCCTGTGGTTCAAATCCGAAGCGGAAGAGGCATTGCGCTACTATGTTTCGATCATCAAGAATTCGAGCATCGAGAGCGTCAACCGTGTCGGCGATGTCGCGCCGCTGCCGAGATCGAGCGTGATCTCCGCGACAGCCCTGCTGGACGGGCAGCGGATTCTTGCGATCAACGGCAATCCGCAGTTTCCATTCACGATGGCGTAGTCGCTGGTCGCATTGTGCGATACGCAAAAGGATATCGACGCGTATTGGGATAAGCTCGGTGCGGGCGGCCAGACCATCCAGTGCGGCTGGCTCACCGATAAATACGGCGTCTCGTGGCAGGTCGTGCCGCGCATGTTCCCCGAATTGTTGAAGGGCGATCAGGCGGCCGTCGATCGGGCGATGGCCGCGATGATGACCATGACCAAGCTCGACATCGCAGCTCTGCAAAAAGCCTATGACGGTCACTAGTTCGTTATGAGTCTTGTTAAAGTCCTTGGGTGAGTGCGCCGCGCGCGTTACACACTGATGCGCTGTCCCCGCGAAAGCGGGACCCAGACATTTGAACGAAGCACTTTCAAAATCAGCAATAAGGTTTAGGAACCGGGTCTCCGCTTTCGCGGGGGCGACCAAGGAGAACTGTTCCCGTGTCTTCAAGTTACGCCAAAAACGCCATCGTCCTCGGTCTGCTCTCGGCGGTCGGTCCCTTCGCGATCGACATGTATCTGCCGGCGCTGCCCGCGATCGCGCTCGATCTGAAGGCATCCACAGCCTCGACGCAGATGACGCTGATGGCGTTTTTCCTGACCCTTGGTGTCTGCCAGATTTTCTATGGCCCGGTCTCTGACACGGTGGGGCGCAAGCCGCCGCTGTATTTTGGACTGGGGCTGTTTATCGTCGGTTCGATCGGCTGCGCGATGGCCTCGGATATCCACTGGCTCATCATTCTGCGTATCGTTCAGGGCATCGGCGCCGCCGCCACGATGGTGATTCCGCGCGCCATCATCCGCGATCTTCACACCGGCATCGAGGCGACGCGGCTGATGTCGCTGGTGATGCTGGTGTTCAGCGTCTCGCCGATTCTGGCGCCGCTGTTCGGCAGCGCGCTGATCGTACCGTTCGGCTGGCGCGCGGTGTTTGTCGCTGTCGCCGTGGCCGCAGTGCTGGCCGCCGTGCTGATCGCGGCCTTCCTGCCCGAAACGCGGCTGCCGGAGAATCGGCTCAAGGCCAGTGCCAGCCACATTTTCGGCAGCTTCGGGCGGCTTCTCACCAATCCGCGTTTTCTCGGGCTGGTGTTCATCGGCGGCTTCGGCATGGCGAGCTTTTTCGCTTTCCTTGCCAGCTCATCCTTTATCTACATCAACCATTTCGGCCTGACGCCCACCCAATACAGCCTCGGCTTTTCGGTGAACGCCGTCGGCTTCATCGGGGCGTCGCAATTCGCCGCGGCGCTGGGCTCGCGCTTTGGCATGGCGCGGATGGTGAAAGTGGCCGCCTCGCTCTATGCGCTTTTCGCGGTCATCCTGTTCCTCGTCACAAGCGCGGGGTTCAGCAGCCTGCCGGTGCTGATGGTGCTATTGTTCCTGAGCTTTGCCTCGCTCGGCCTCGTGATCCCCTCCAGCATGGTGCTGGCGATGGACGATCACGGCCCGATCGCGGGCATGGCGTCATCGCTCGCGGGAACCTTGCA
>DASWQB010000277.1:0-2061 GCA_036398335.1 Afipia sp.
GAGGCCCGGATGGCTCGAAAGCGGATGCCGCGCTGGCCGCGATCGAGAAAGCCATCGGGGCTTAGGGTTTCTTGATGCAAGCCCTGTCGTGGCGTGCGGACCGGGCCTTTCTCAAGGCCTGGCCTTCGCTGTCGATTGCGACACGCGATCACTGGCAGGCCCGTTTCGCGGACGGCTTCAGCCGCCGTTCCAATTCGGTCAATCCGCTGAGCGCAGACGCCACGCTCACCGATGCGGACATCATATATTTTGAAGACGCCTACCGCGCGCGAAACCTGCCGCTCATTTTCCGTGTTCCGACATTGTTAAATGCGGATATCGATCTCGTGCTGGCGCGATCCGGCCTTGTGCCCGAGGGTGAATGCTGCGTGCTGCACGGCGCGCTGGATACCTTTTCGGCGCGGCCCGATTCCGCCGTGCATATTCATGACGCGCCGACGCGCGAATGGTTCGATGCCGTTCACGCCGCGCAGGAGCGCGCGGGCAACCAGCGCGCCACCTACGAAGCCATTATCAACGCTGTCGCGCTGGCCACAGGTTTCGCAATGCTGCGCGACAACGGCAAGCCGGTGGCGTTGGCCTATGGCGCGATCGATGGCGATCTGTTGTGCATCGAATCCGTCGTGACGGGTCCGGCTCATCGCGGCAAGGGTTATGCGAAACGCCTGATGACATCCCTGCTGCAATGGGCGAAAGCAAGAGGCGCGGCGACGGTCTGTCTTCAGGTCGAGGCGACGAACGGCCCCGCGCTCGCGCTTTACAAAAATCTTGGCATTAACGGCGAGCTTTACCGCTATCACTACCGGCGCCAGCCTGCACGCGCGGCGGTTTTCAGGACGGGCGATGCATAAACAGACTGCTGCACATCAAGCCCGATGGGGCGGATTTCTTTTTCTGGCCTGTACCGCGCTCGGGTGGGGACTGAACTGGCCCGCGATGAAGGTCATCCTGCGCGACTGGCCGCCATTTTTTGCGCGCGGAGTGACCGGCCTTGTCTCAATGCTGGTTTTGTTTGCAATCGCCGCTGCGTGCCGCGAACGGCTTGAGGTGCCGCGAAAAGCGTGGGGGGCTCTGGTTTTCGCCGCATTCACCAATGTCTTTGCGTGGATGGGTTTTACGACCATGTCGATGACGACGTTGTCGATCAGCGAAGCCGCACTGCTGGTTTACACAATGCCGATCTGGACGACGATGCTTGCGTGGCCCGTTCTCGGTTCCCGGCCCAAACCGCGCGACATGGCCGGACTTGTTCTGGGATTTGCGGGACTTTTCATCCTTTTCTCAGGCCATCCGCTGGGATTCGGCTCCGGCAAGGTCGTCGGCATCGCTCTGGCCCTTGCCGCAGCCATTCTGTTTGCGTTGGGGAGTCTTCTCATCTCCCGCTCGTTGCCGGTCTCGCCCATTTCGTTCGTGGCCTGGCAGATGTTGCTGGGCTGCATTCCAATGGTGGTGATCGGCCTTGCGTTCGAGCATCCGGCGGACATTGGCCAGTTGCATGCCGATAGCGCGCTCGCGTTGACTTACATGACATTGGTACCGATGGGATCGTGTTATTTGACGTGGTACGCGGCCATCCGCCGTCTTCCTGCGACGACGGCGGCGGTGGGAATGCTTTCGGTGCCCGTCATCGGCATTCTGTCGGGGGCATTATTTGTCGGAGAGAGCGTCGGCTGGCGCGAAATCAGCGCGGTCGTTCTGACGCTGGGGGGCGTGGCGCTGGCTTTGTGGAAACCGAAGCCTGCGAGCGAACAGGGCGCTTAGACAGGTGAGCTGCGAACGGACGAATGAATATCGCTCTCAGCTCTTTTTCAGGAATACATAATCCGCCGAATAGGGCGCGCTGAGATAGACCCCGGCTTTCACGCAGGGCGCGGCGGGCTTGCCGCCCACGGTGTTGATCCGCTGCACCGTGGTTGCGCCCGTCAATTGTCCGCTGCCGCGAGATTCGGTGACTTCGATCTTGAGAAGAGGAATGTCGCTGTCGGTCGCACCGGGCGCGTTGCCCACAGCCTTGCCGGCGACCACGCTGCCATCGGCCAGTTCCCAATGCGGCCCCGCATA
>DASWQB010000278.1:0-2792 GCA_036398335.1 Afipia sp.
CGTTACGGAATTCACGCGGTCCGACGCCGGCGTGATTGGTGAAGAACCGGGTGAAATGCGATGGCTCGGGAAAACCGAGACGGTCGCTGATGTCGGAGACAGACGCATCCTGATTCAACACAGCGGCGAACGCCTTTTCCATGCGCACCACATTGGCGAACACCCGGGGCGGCACGCCGATGGAAGATTCGAACAACCGGAAGAAATGCGCACGCGACAACCCGGCCTGTTTGGTGATCACCTCCATGGAGGCCGCAGGGCCTTCATGACCGCGGATCGTCTCGGCCGCTTTCTTGATGCGTCGGTCGAACGTCGCCGGAGCCATATTCCGGATCAATGAATCGGAAGTGCGCCACGGAGAGAATCGTTCGATCACAGCAATCATTAAATCCGACAGCGTAACTTCATGCGCAGCGGTGCGATCAGGACTCGACATCATGTCGGCAGCCAGTCGCATGGTCAGGGTGCGAATTCGCGGCGAGATCTCGCCATGCGAGATTCCGAAAAAGCCCGGCGCGCCGCTTGCCGCCCAAACGGGACGGAATTCCTTCAGCCAACTCGGCTCTATATAAAGTGCAAGGATGAGGGATCGCGGTTGTCCCGGCCGGTGAACATAGGCATGAGGTTTCCAGCCATCGACCAGCACCGCGTCCTTGGCGGTCAGCGGCGCGATGTCGTCACCGACAACAAACTGGGTATCAGCGCCCTCCACCTTCAATAAGACATGGCAATGAGGGTGCGCGTGACGAACCAGCGGCCGGTCCATGTCCAGCAAGGCGACCCTACCGAAGGTTCCATGAGCAATGCGCAGCGCGGCGGACATATAGCGAGCCTTGACCAGATTTCGAGGGATAAGCATACGCCCGATTTCAACCGATACCACTGAAAATATGACGCACCTGGCGGGCGACAGTTTTCAGCGTTCGACGCGCCGCGACAATAGGGACACCAAATTCAAAGCCCCTTTCTCCTGATTATCGAGGCCACACCGGCAGCCAGCCCGAGCTGATCCCTTTCTCGTCACCGAAACATCGGCAATCCGTTCGATCGCCTACATCGATATTGTCGAGGCCGCCGCCAAGACGGCCGACGGCGCGAAGCCTGGCCGCATCGTCAAGCAGTGCGCCACGCACCTGCGTACGGTTGCGCACGATCAGCGCCCTGCATCGGCAACAAGCTTGCCAAGCCGATCCGGCTGATCGACGAGGCCGGGATCGTAAAGCACATCGAAACCGGAAAGTCCCTCCACGATAGCTTGTTCGTCCATGAATTCACAAATCACGATATCAGCCACGTCGTCGTAACCTCCGGAAAATTTCTCGCGCATCTCGCAAGGTCAAAGCGGGTGGCGACGAAAGATCGCCGCCCATCGATTCATCAAGCACTGCTATAAAGCCTGGCCAACGAGAACTCCGTCATTAGCCGCTCTTTGCTACGCGAAGAGCCAATTTTAGACAGGCGGCGAGTAGGACCTCACGATTGCATCCCCCAGCGCCCGATCGTGTTTTTCTCGATCACGCGGAAAAGCATATTCTCGATCACGAGGCCAATGATGATGACTGTGAGCAGCCCTGCAAACACGCTCGGAATATCAAGACTGTTCTTGTTCTCGAAAATAAACCAGCCGAGGCCACCCGACCCGGAGCTGACACCAAACACCAGCTCGGCTGCGATCAGCGTGCGCCATGCGAATGCCCAGCCAATCTTGAGGCCCGTAAGAATACTCGGAAACGCCGCTGGAATAAGAATTTTCCGAATGTAGTGAAAGCCGCTCAGCCCGTAATTTTTACCGACCATTTTGAGCGTATTGCTAACGGAGAGAAATCCTGAATGGGTGTTGAGTGCGATCGCCCATGTCACCGAATGCACAAGCACGAAAACAAGACTTCCGTTTCCAAGTCCGAACCAGATCAGCGCCAGCGGCAGCAATGCAATCGCCGGCAGCGGGTTGAACATTGAAGTCAAGACTTCAAGAAAATCCGTGCCGATACGCGACATGATCGCAAGCGCAGTCAACAGCGACGCGAGCATGATGCCGCAGGCGTATCCCATCAATAGAACCTTTATCGATGCCCAGGCTCGCGCGGGCAGAATGCCGTTCGTAATGTTCTGAAAAAACGCACTGGCCGTCGCGCTGAATGTCGGAAACAGCAGATCATTATTGAGAAAGCGGCCATAAGCCTCCCAGACAAGCGCCAGAAAAACTAATATTAGAGTTTTGCGCAGCCATCCCTGATTGTAGAGACGATCCAGCGCGGACAGCGGCTTCTCAACAACGACGGGAAGACGGGCCGAGCTTTTGGCATCGCGAACGAACTCGGTCCGCATCGGTGGCAACGGGATGCCCATCGTCAACGATGATTTAGACATTTTCGGCCTCCTCGATTGTATCGGCAAACAGCATCTGCTGAATGCGGTCCTCAAGCTCCTGAGCGCGATCACCAACTACACCACCATTCAGTTCGGCCTTGACCTGACCGGGATGCGGCGACAGTAGCAGAATTCGCGTTCCGATCTTGATCGCTTCCGGAATGGAATGCGTCACGAACAAAACAGTGAAATGGGTTTCATCCCACAGCATCAAGAGTTCGTCCTGCATCTTGCGCCGCGTCAGCGCGTCGAGTGCGGCGAACGGCTCGTCCATCAGCAGGATATCGGGCTCCATCGCCATTCCGCGCGCAATGGCAACGCGCTGCTTCATGCCGCCGGAAAGCATGTGCGGATAGCTATCGGCAAATTTTTCCAGATTGACCTTGCTAACGTAGTGCATCGCGCGCTCATCAGCCGCACGA
>DASWQB010000279.1:0-2967 GCA_036398335.1 Afipia sp.
CAAGGCCGCGTCCGGCTTCTTCTCCAACATCATCCGCGAACCGCTCAACGGCGAAGAGGCCGTGCTGCCGGTGGCCGAGAGCTTGCGCCATTGGTTCGCCTCGCCCCGCGCCGCCGTCCGCTTCCTGCTGCATGCCGCGACACTGCCAGGCGAGACCGTCGGCCCGCGCCGCACCATCTCACTGCCGGGACTTTCGGCGACGGTCGGCGAAGAAATCGCAGCGCTGGAGAAAATCGCAGGCAGGAATGTCGTCTCGCGCATCCGCCGTGAGCCCGATCCGGCCATCGCCAATATCGTCAACGGCTGGCCGACGGCGTTCGACGCAAAGCGCGCCCATGAACTCGGCTTCACCGCCGAGAAAAACTTCGAGGAGATCATCCACCGCCATATCGAGGACGAACTCGGCGGCACATTCGTCAAATGAGCCGGAACGCGCAGCCGATTTCTTTAGGAACGACCATGCGCTCCATGACCGTGCCCGGCATGGTCATGTTCGGGAAGCGTGAGACCGAAAATCTTGACCAGATCAGCGACCTGTGCCGGTGAAAGATGACGCGGATTCATTCCCCGCAGCAGGAGGAAGAGCTTGGCGGTTTCCTCCAGTTCCTCGGTTGCGAAGACAGCGGCTTCGAGCGTTTCACCGGCAACGACCGGGCCGTGATTGGCGAGCAGCACGGAGGAATAGCGGCCCGCGAGACCCTTGATGGCATCGGCGACGGCCGGATCGCCCGGACGAAAATACGGCACGAGCGCGGTCTGGCCACAGCGCATCACATAATAAGGCGTCATGGGCGGCAGCACCGCCTTGGAGTCAATGTCCGGCAGCATGGACAAGGCAACCGAGTGAGTTGAGTGGAGATGCACAACAGCCTTCGCGCTACCGCGCGTCTCATAGAGAGCCGAATGCAGCGGAATCTCCTTGGTCGGCGCATCGCCGGAGACCAGTCGCCCCGCTGCATCAAGGCGGGAGATGCGCGCCGGATCGAGGAAGCCCAGCGAGGCGTTGGTCGGCGTCACCAGCCAGCCGCCATCGTCGAGGCGCATGCTGATATTTCCCGACGACCCGGGTGTCAGACCCCGGTCGAACAGGGAACGGCCGAAGCGGCAGATGGCTTCGCGGATTTTTGTTTCGGACAAATTGTTTCCCCAGCGCAGCGGACGATGTTGATGTCACCATACCCGATCAAAGCCCGCCGCGCAGCATCCGCGAGGGCGTGTGGTTATCGACTCTGCGTGGTTTTCGCATCGTTTCATGATGCAGCGGTTAAAGGCCTCGCGTCCCGCTGCGAATTCAAGGATTGAATCGTGACAGAGAAAGCATCGCCTCCCCTGACAACATCCGGCGTGTCCCAATCGATGCGCGTTGCCGTCATCGGGCTCGGCTCCATGGGTTACGGCATGGCGCAGTCCCTGAAGCGCGCCGGTTTCGACGTCGCCGGGTGCGATGTCGCCGAGGCAGTCGTCGCACGCTTTGCGGCGGAAGGCGGACGCCGCGCCGGGACGCCCGCCGAAGCTGCACGTGATGCTGATGCTGTGATCTCGGTTGTGGTCAACGCAGCCCAAACGGAGACGATCCTGTTCGGGCCCGGCGGGGTTGCGGAAACGCTGCCCCCGGGCGCTGTCTTTATTTCATGCGCCACCATGGACCCGCAGATCGTACGCGATCTTGCCAGGAGGCTGGAAGCAACCGGCCGCCTGTATCTCGACGCTCCGACCAGCGGCGGCTCCGTGCGCGCGGCCGAAGGCGCGTTGACCATCCTCGCCTCCGGTAGCCAGGCTGCTTTCGCCAAGGCACGTCCGGCGCTCGATGCCATGGCCGCCAAATTGTACGAGTTGGGCGACCAGCCCGGCACCGGCGCCGCGTTCAAGATGATCAACCAGCTTCTCGCCGGCGTTCATATCGCCGCCGCGAGCGAGGCCATCGCCTTTGCGGCACGCCAGAACCTGGACATCGCCAAGGTTTACGAAGTCATCACCGCCTCGGCCGGCAATTCCTGGATGTTTGAAAACCGCGTGCCGCATGTGCTGGAGGGCGATTACAGTCCCCGCAGCGCCGTCGACATTTTCGTCAAGGACCTCGGCATCATACAGGATATGGCGCGTACCGCTCGCTTCCCGGTGCCGGTGGCCGCGGCCGCGCTGCAAATGTTCCTGATGACTGCGGGCGCGGGCATGGGCCGCGACGACGATGCCTCCGTCGCCCGTATCTACGCCCGCAACAGCGGGACCGGATTGCCCGGGGAGCCGGCTACCTAGAATTTCGCGACAACAACAAACGTGTTCGAGAGAATCCATGCCGAATTTTGCTGCCAATCTCATCATGATGTTCAACGAGTGGCCCTTCCTCGACCGCTTCGACGCGGCGGCGGATGCCGGTTTCACGGCGGTCGAGTGTCTGTTTCCCTATGACCATCCCCCAGAAGCAATCGCCAGCGTGCCGTCCCGCAACGAGCCGGCCGGCGAAGAACTCAACGACCTCTTCTTATTCGAAGAACTGGACCGGCTCGGCTACACCGGCTTTGTCGGCTGTGAATATCGGCCACGGGGCAAGACGGTCGAGGGCCTCGGCTGGTTCGCACCTTACGCATCGCACGCCCGTTCGCATCTTCCAGCGGAATCCCGGTCATGACACTCCTGCTTGGCTGCATCGCCGACGATTACACCGGCGCCTCCGACCTTGCCAATACGCTTGCCAAGAATGGCCTGCGCACCGTCCAGACGATAGGTATCCCGGCCGATGATCTGGCGCTGACAGACATCGACGCAGTCGTCGTCTCGCTGAAAATCCGGTCGGTGCCGGCATCGGAGGCAGTTGCCCGGGCCCGCGACGCCGACAGGTGGCTGCGAGCGCACGGTGCCGGCCACGTCATGTACAAGATTTGCTCGACCTTCGATTCCACCGATCAAGGCAATATCGGACCGGTCCTTGACGCGCTCAGCACCGATGCGGGCGAAGCGGCGGTGCTC
>DASWQB010000280.1:0-2374 GCA_036398335.1 Afipia sp.
GGCTTTCGCTTTACTTCGATAATCATGCCGAAGGGCGCGTCAGCGACATATATCTTTGCAACGGATCGGAATATTCCATTACCGATGTCACGGCGTCGCTTGTCGGCACGACTGCCAATCTGGATGATCTGTCGCCGACCACCGTCTCTAGCGACGGTGACGTCCTCGTTACCTCGACCGAAACACGGTGCGTGCAATGCTTGGCGGCAGGACAGATGAGTTTGATCAGCCACTACGACGTGATCTGTGACGGCGACTTCCTTTTGATCTGCGACCTTATCTATATCTATCGGATCGGAGATGCCGAAGCGATAACGGCACGCGCAATCGTCGACAAAGGTCACAACGGTCGGGGCTTTGTCCAATTTCAACCGCCGACAAAACAGACGAGATTATTTTGACGGCGAAGCTCACTCCACACGCTCGTCATGCGTTCTATCGGCCCGATAGTCACCAGATCAGGCGGCTAAAGCGGTTCTGTTTAAGACTGCTCGCCGGTATGGGCTAGAGTATGGGATCGAAGGAAACCTTGGAGCACAAACATCGATTTTATTGGGTTTTTTGAATGGTTTGGCGGAGAGGGAGGGATTCGAACCCCCGATAGGCTTGCACCTATGCCGCATTTCGAGTGCGGTGCATTCGACCACTCTGCCACCTCTCCGGCATCGAACGGCGTTTTACGCGCCGGGGTCGCGCGACTTTTAGGCGAGGTTGGGTAGAGAAACAAGGCACCGGCCCAGCTGCAGCCGCCGGTTTTCGCCGATTTCTACCAGCGGCATCAGTCTTTTTTCTTATCTTTTTTGTCGCCGTTTTTCTTCTCAGCCGGGCTGCGGTTGGTGAAGCGGGCGTTGCCGAGGCCGGTTCCAATGGTGAGAATTCCCCAGCGCCTGTAGTCCTGCATAAAGGGAATTTCACTCAGGCCCTGCACCACGCCGTCATTATGCATCAGCACCACGGTGTCGTGCTCGCCGACGGCCGGGATCGCGTCGATCAGGCTGGCGGGCAGATTGAACTTGCTGCTCTCCCAATTGCCGGGAAGATTTTGCGCGCCTTTTTCAATGGACCCGTCAGCATCAATCGCGCCGGGGCAGGACACGCCGATAAAAGGCGCAAGCTTCAGTCCCTCCGCTTCGGCCTTGGCGATGAAGCCCTTCAGCATGCCAACGAGTTCTTTCACCGCACCTTCACGCGTCGGCTCGTCATCGGCGTGGCGCCACAGATCGGACTTCCAGACACAGGCCTTCGACAGATCGGCTGCCTTGTTCTGGCGGGTTTCCACCACGCCACAGCGGATATTGGTGCCGCCGATGTCGACGGCGAGGATGCTGTCATGGGCGGCGAAAATCCATGATGGCGCCAAATGCACGCTTCCGATCAGCCCCGCCTCATCGGGGTGAAAACGGATCGGCACCATCTCGATTTTATGGTCTTCCGCTTTGAGAATAATGCCGGCCCGCGCAATTGCGAGCTCGCCGATCCGGCTTTGCCGAAAACCACCGCCGACCACGATCGCTTCGGTCTTGTCCCAGGCCTTGGTCTTGAGAAATCGCCTTGTGACGAAGGCAAGCGCCTGCGCGAAATCCTCCACCGCGCTATGCACGACGGCGGCGGCTTCGACGTCCTCACCGACAAGAATCTCATCGAGTTTCTTCTTGCTGATCTCTTCCGATGCTTTGCCGCCGAACGGATCGTCACCGTTTTTCTTCAGCGGTTTGCGCCATTTATCGAGAATATCCTGGAACGCACCCTTACTGGCGCGGTCGCCGAGAAAGCCGTCCTCGTCCTTGATCTCGATATTGTAGGAATCGATATCCACCGATGGCAGGCGCGAGGCGCCGTGCTTGCCGATGCCAGCCGTCGTCAAAGTCTCGGTCATATCGAAAGCCCTCGCCAGAACCGTTTGACAACGGCTTGGGAACTGCTTGGTTGCATGGCGAAATCGGCGGGCTGCACGGACCCGGTTTGCGCCAAATACCCGCATTTCCTGCGATTTTTGTCAGGTTTTGCTGGCGTTTGCCTTGACTCATGGCTCTCGGCGGCTATAAGTCACCCGCTCGGCGCGGCTACTTTTCGCGCCGTTTGTTTTTGTGCGGCCCCCGCCTCGATGTGAGGGCCGCCTGAACACTCAAACATAGACTGAATAAGAAGCCGGCCCGGACCTGTCCGAGCGCCGGGATCGAACACGAAGGAATAAAACGATGTTCGCAGTCATCAAAACGGGCGGCCGGCAGTTCCGGGTCGTCCCAAATGATGTGCTCGAGATTGGCAAGATCGCCGGCGATGTCGGCTCGATCGTGCAGCTTGGCGAAGTAATGGTGGTGGGCGGCGACACGCCGGTTCTCGGATTCCCCTTTATCAAGGGCGCTTCCGTGGC
>DASWQB010000281.1:0-5153 GCA_036398335.1 Afipia sp.
CCGGCGATCTCGTCGGCGTAACGCTCGATCCGGATCACCGGAAGGATCAACACGGTGGCGCTCTGCGTGCGCGGGGCAGCCTCCATGTTTGAGCCCGAACGCCGCGTCGCCGCGCCAGCCGGAAATTCAATGATGGTGCCCATAGCGAAGCTCTTTCCCCATCGCCGCACTGGCGAACATGCCTGCGGCGTGGGTCCATTAAGAGCAGCGCATGGTTAATGGGGTATTAACGGAAGGTGCAATCCGCACACCGCAAACCGGCAGTGCACCAAAATACAACACCGGCTGATCGCCGATTTAAATAATTAAGCGCGTGAAGTTCAGCGTACGGACTTGAGTTCGTTCGTCAGCCGCTTGGGCTGCACAAACTTCAATCCCAGCCGCTGACCTTTGGAAATCACAGCAGAACGCGAGCGTTTCGACTTTGCTGCGGCGAGCGTCGCGGAGATTCCCGCCATCGCCCAGTCGCGAAGCTGATGTTCCTGTTCTCTGGTCCAGACCTGATTGCTGTTTCGTGGCATCGCTGATCCGTGGGTGACTTTCGATGAATGACAAGCACCGGCAAAACGCTCCGCGTCCATGCAGGTTCCCTGCGATTTACCGGGGTTAAGAAAGTCTTTTCCTTAACCGGTTATTAAAGAGGCGACTCTAAATTGGTTCCTGATTTTAACCCTTTGCACACCCATGACCGCAGCTCCGATGTTCCATGGCTTCGACGGCTTGATGAATCTGTCCCGGCACGAGGGCATCGACATCAAGCCGACCTTGCTGCGCGTCATCACCGACCTCTATGTGCAAACCAGCACACATAATTTCGATGAGGAGAGGCAGTTCGTCGAACTGGCCTCGCGGCTGATCGACAATGTCGACGATGCCACGCTCGCCGCCGTGCGCTCGCGCCTCGCCACCTATCCCAACACGCCACGCGAAATCCGCCGCAAGCTCGGCCTGCCCGCGCCGCCGTTCGCGCGCCGCACGCCGGCGCCGCCGCTGCAACCGCAGGCCGAGACGGCCGCCTCCACCGGCGAGAGCGGCAACATCGCGGCCGTCGATGCGCCGCCGACCGCACCCGCGTCTGCGGAAGGCCCGTTGCCGATGCTGTCGATGCAGCCGAACGATGCATCCTCGCTCAACGACATGTTCCTTGGCGCGACCTCGCGCGAGCGCGCCGAAATCCTGCACAGCCTGATCGACGCACCGCTCAAACCGTCGGTGCGGGTCGATCCCAGGCGCGCCGCCCGCGCCGTCACCGGCCTCGAACAGGCCGCGATGGTCGCGGACACCGCCGCGTTCACCGCTGAACTCGCCGACGCACTGATCCTGCCCGCCGTAACCGCAGCGCAAATCGTCAGCGATCCGCAGGGCGAGCCGCTCGCCTGCGCGGCCAAGGCGCTCGGCATGCCGGGCGAAGTTTTCCAGCGCGTGCTGCTGTTCCTGAATCCGTCGATCGGCTCATCGGTGATGGATGTCTACCGGCTCTCGCGGCTCTACGACAATTTGAACGAACGCGCCGCACTCATCATGCTGGCGGCGTGGCGCGGCGCGGCGGTGGCCGCCACGCGCGCGAAATATCGCCCGAGCCTTTACGATGATGAGCGCCACCGCGCCCGTAGCGCGCCGGCGCAGGCACGGCCCATTGCGCAACCCGACAACGCACAGTCCGACCTGCGCGCGCCGCAGCACGGTTCGTCCGGACGGCAGGGCTAAAACGGCGAAATTCGGCGAATATGGCCGGAAATCTTTGCCTTTTGGCATCGATGCGACATTTACGCTCCGTGCAATTCCGATAAAATGCGCAGCGAAACGCCCGGTGTTGCAAACGTCGGGTACAGGGCACGAGGGAGGACGCATCAATGCGTGTCGCCGGAAAAACGGTTCAAATCGCAGCCGTCGTCATTTTCACCGCGGCCACAGGCTTGGCGGCGTCCGCCCCGCCAGCCTTCGCGCAGGGCCACAAGGGCAGCGGCGCCTCGGGTCCTCCCCCTTCACCGGAAGAAAAAATGAAAAAAACCAAGCGCGAGGAAGAAGAAAGAGCCGCCAAGGCCGCGATGGACAGGGTGCCGGATTCCAAAGTGAAATACGATCCCTGGAAAATCGAACGGTAGGACCTGCCGACACGGCCTGCGGATGCCGGGAATGAATTACGAGCGGCATTCGCGTCCGAATGCCGCAGCTGGGGCGGCAAGCGTTCGTTCGGCGACGTCGAACTCAAGCAGTGGATCGAGCTTTACCAGCCAACCATGGTGATTTCCGGCCACGTGGTCGTCCCCGCGACGGCGAGAATCCACGGCAGTCTTAGATGATGTGGATATCGGCGTGGTTATGCCAGCGAAAGATCTGGGTCCCCGCCTTCGCGGGGACGACAAAACTGAAAGCTCAAGCTGCGCCGAGCGCGTCCAGCTCAGCCCTTCGCCAGATCGAGAAAATGCCGCCCGGCGCGGTCCTCGATTTCGACGATCCACACATCCGGATCGAAGCTGATTTCCCTGGCCAGCCGCTCCTCGATCTTTTGTTCGGGCACAGGCTGCGCGGTCGTTGCGATGAACGCGCGCTCGATCGGCCGTGTCTCATCGTAGGAGGTTTGCGGCGCAGGTGCGAATAGCAACGCAGTGCCGTCGAGCAGCGCCAGCTTGACATACACCGCACCGGCCTCTTCCGCGCCGCGCCGCCGCACCGCGCCGAACACGCCCTCGCTTTGACAGCGGCGCAGATAGGCCGCCACCCAGATCGCTGATTTCAGTCTCATCGAGAGCGTTTAGCAAATAGCGCAAGCAAGCACATCACCCGCGTTCGTCATTGCCGGACTCGATCCGGCCATCCATCGTTCAAATAAGATGGATGCCCGGGTCATAGGCGAGCGAAAACGACGCCGTTCTTCGAACGGCTGTGCCCGGGCATGACGACCGGTGTATGAAATCAATCGATCGGCCTGCCGGTCAGCTTGACGATCTCATGGATCAGCCAGTCCGAGACCTGACCGGTCTGCGGCTTCCTGCGGTCGTTCTCGAATTTCTTGATCGCCGCCTGCGTGTCGGTGCCGACCACGCCGGTCGGCTTCAACTGGCCGTAGCCATATTCGGTGAGCGCGCGCTGCACCTGGGCGATGCGGCGGTTCGACGTCACAAGCTCGCCGATCGGATCGCTGCGGGCCGGAATCGCGGCTGGAGGGCGCATGACATTCGGCGGCGCGGATGCCGCGGGCGCGGCTTTGACAACAGGCGCAGTCGCAGCCGGCTTTTGATCGGGGATTTTCTGGTCCAGCGGCTTCTGCTCAGCGGGCTTGATGTCTGTCGGTTTGACTTCGACATCGGCTGGACGCGCACGCGGCATCGGCTGCGCCGCAGGAGCGACAGCGCCAGCCAAATCGGGAGGCGCGCCGAACATCGGATAAGGATGACGGCCAGCCTGCAAATAGACCGCGTTGATGATGATCGCCAGCGTGGCCGCGACCGCGACGGCGGCTGCAAGCGTATCCTTCGGGCTGTGCAGCAGCACACGCGCGATCAGATTCGGCTCGTGCTCGATCGCCATCGCTCTGGAAGATACGGCCTTCGCACTGGCTTTGCCATTTTTGGCGCGGCGCGGACGGCGCGGCATCTCATCGTCCATCATCGGTTCGTGTCTAGGCAATTTTCTTCACCTGAGCGTTTTTCGTCTCCACGCGAGGCGCGGGAGCGAGCGTTGCGACATTGCTCGGCGGTTTTCCCGCCGGCGTGAATATCAGAGGCAGCACGACCGACACCGTGGTGCCCTCGTCGAGCTTGCTGCGAACGTCCATCTCGCCGCCATGCATGGCGACCAGACTCTTGACGATGGACAGGCCAAGACCCGTCCCCTCGTGGCGGCGCTGATAGGTCTTGCCAGCCTGGAAGAACGGATCGCCGATGCGCTTGAGATCGTCCTCGCCGATGCCGACGCCGGTGTCGGTGACGCGCAGCACAAGGCGCGGGCCTTCGACATTGGCGGAGACGGTGACGGAGCCGCCGCGTTCGGTGAACTTGATCGCGTTCGACAACAGATTGAGCAGGATCTGCTTGAACGCGCGCGCATCGCCGACCATCTGCGGCAGATCGGCCGGCACGCGTGTCACAAGGTCGATGCCGTGCTCGCGCGATTTGAGCACCATCAGGTTCGAGCAGCTATGGATCGTGTCGCGTGGCGCGAACAGTTCGGGCAGGATTTCGAAGCTGCCGCTCTCCAGCTTCGACATATCGAGAATGCCGTTGACCACCGACAGCAGATGCTGGCCGGATTCGTTGATGAGCGTCGCGTATTCCTTGCGCCGCGCGATGTCGAGCATCATCTCCTGTTCGCGCGCGATCATTTCCGAAAAACCGATGATGGCGTTCAGCGGCGTGCGAAGCTCGTGGCTCATATTGGCGAGGAACTGCGCCTTCGACGCGCCCGCCCGCTCCGCCTCCAGCCGCGCGGCCTCCAGCGCATGCTCCTGTTCCTTGCGGCCGGTCACATCGCGCATCACCGAAACCACTTCGATCTCATGGTCCACGCCGGATTCCATCGGACGGCAGCGCATGTCGATCCAGATGAAGTCATGAGAGCCATTGTTCGAATCGCGGCGCAGGCGGAATTCAACGCTCGAGGCCTCACCGCCGCGCGCGGCGTCGGACAGAGCCTTGAGATAGGCAGGACGATCGGCGACATGGACACGATCGAACAACCCATGACGGTGCAGGCGCGCGGCCGGCGTGCCGAGCAGCGCCTCCGCGGCGGGCGAGATGAAGCTGATATCTCCGTTGCGGCTGTGACGGCAGATCACGTCGCTGATGTTGCGCGCGAGCAGGCGATAGCGCTCTTCCTCGGTGTCGAGGAGCTTCTTGCTGGTGCGCGCCAGCCATTCAGTGCCAAACGCCAGACACGCGGCATAAACGGTGGCGGATGCAATGCCGATGGCGTCGAACAGCGGACCGGCGCTCGCGGGAATTGCCGACGGCGGCAACACATTGAAAGCTTCCAGCAGCGCCAGCATCAGCGCGCAGCCGAGCGCCAGGGCGACGCCTGCGGCCACCACGCGGCGCGACGCCGACAAGGCGGCTTCGAGCGGAACCGCGATCAGCCACACCGCAGCGAAGGAGGAAATGCCGCCGGTCGTCACTGCGACCGCGAAAATCACAGCGGCGAGCGCCAACAGCGAG
>DASWQB010000282.1:0-2548 GCA_036398335.1 Afipia sp.
AAGGGCGCGCTGCCGCGCCTTGCGCGTGCGTCCATCGACGATGTGATGGCGGCGGTCGGACGCGGCGAGATGAAGGCGTCCGACGTCGCCCGCGCGATGTACCCAGACTATAAGGAAGAGGCGCGCCAGAGCGGCATCAAGGGTGCGGCGGCCAAGGCAAAAGCTGCGGAGGTCAATTCGAAGAGCTCCGCCATTCCGATCCGCGGCATCAACTCCGATCTGCCTGTGAAGTTTGCGCCCAATGGTGGCGCGGTGCCGGGAGATCGCATCGTCGGAATCGTCACCAAGGGCGAGGGCATCACGATCTACCCGATCCAGGCGCCTGCTCTGAAAGATTTCGAGGAAGAGCCCGAACGCTGGGTGGATGTCCGCTGGGATATTGATGAGGCCGCGCCGCGCCGTTTCCCCGCGCGGCTTCTGGTGCAGAACGTCAACGAGCCGGGCAGTCTTGCGCAAGTCGCCGGTGTGATTGCCGAACACGACGGAAACATCGACAACATTCACATGAGCCGGCGCTCGCCGGATTTCACCGACCTGACCATTGATCTTGAGGTCTACGATCTCAAGCATCTCAACGGCATCATCAACCAGCTACGCGCCAAGGCGGTGGTCGCCAGCGTCGAGCGGGTGAATGGCTGATCGTCATTGCCGGGCTTGACCCGGCAATCCATCTATTTGAAAAAGACGGATGCGGGTCACCGGCGAGCGGAAGCGGCGCTGTTCTTCGAGCGGCTACGCTTCCGCATGACGACCGCGACGAGTTGAGCCGCCCGGATTTATTTGGATTCCAATGTCAAAAGCTCCTGCCATTCGCCTCGGCGTCAACATCGATCACGTCGCAACCATTCGCAACGCGCGTGGCGGCGCGGTGCCCGATCCCGTCCGCGCCGCGCTATTGGCCATCGCTGCGGGAGCAGACGGCATCACCGCGCATCTGCGGGAGGATCGCCGTCATATCCGCGACGACGACATGGCGCGATTGAAACGCGAATTGTCCCGGCCTGAGATTTCAAAGCCGCTGAATTTCGAAATGGCGGCAACCGCCGAGATGATCGGCATCGCGCTTGCGACCAAGCCGCATGCGGTGTGCGTTGTGCCGGAGCGGCGCACCGAAGTGACGACCGAAGGCGGGCTCGATGTCGTCGGCCAACACGTGGCGCTCGCACCGTTCATCGCGCGGCTGAACGATGCCGGCATTCGCGTCTCACTGTTTATTGCCGCCGATCCGAAGCAGATCGAGATGGCCGCGAAATTGAAAGCGCCGGTTATCGAAATTCACGTCGGCGCATGGTGCGATGCCATCACCGAAGGCCAGATCGACAAAGCCGCCCACGAATGGGCGCGCATTGTCGAGGGCGCGAAGCTGGCGCAGGCGGCGGGGCTGGAAGTCCATGCTGGTCACGGCCTCGATTACGCCACGGCGGAGACCATCGCCGCTTTGCCGCAGATCGTCGAACTCAACATCGGCCACTTCATGATAGGCGAGGCGATCTTCGTCGGCCTTGAACAGTCGGTAAAGGACATGCGCGCGGCGATGGACCGTGGCCGTGCCAAAATCGGTGCGCGCGCATGATTATCGGCATCGGTTCCGATCTGATCGACATCCGCCGCGTCGAGAAAGTCATGGAGCGTCATGGCGAACGGTTTCTCGATCGCATCTTCACCGATGCGGAGCGTGCCAAAGCCGAACGCCGCGCCAAGGCGCCGAAATCGTATGTTGCGACCTATGCCAAGCGGTTCGCCGCCAAGGAGGCCTGCTCCAAGGCGCTCGGCACCGGCATGCATCAGGGCGTGTGGTGGCGTGACATGGGCGTCGTCAATCTGCCGGGCGGGCGGCCAACGATGAAGCTGACCGGCGGCGCGCTGGTGCGGTTGAATTCGCTGATCCCGGCTGGATACGAGGCGCGGATCGACCTTACAATCACCGATGATTGGCCGCTGGCGCAGGCTTTTGTGGTGATTTCGGCTGTGGCGCGCGCCAATCCCTGATCTTTGCGCCGCCGATCCGTTGATCGTCTCAGGCGAAAACAAATTCATTTTATTTATCAAGGCATTGTGAGTTTGTGATCCGCCGCTTGATTGCGCCGCCACCCGCAAACGTCTAAAACCCCGCGCAAGTGATTTGGGCGCGGCCATGCGCCATCGGACCGGGAAACCAGACGGACATGAGCGTGACATCAGGAACGAAATCCGAAGGCGGCGCCGGCGAAACCGTTCGCGTTGTCATTCACGCGCTCATCATCGCGCTGGTGATCCGCACTTTTCTGTTTCAGCCTTTCAACATTCCATCCGGGTCGATGAAGTCGACCCTGCTGGTGGGCGATTATCTGTTCGTCTCCAAATATTCCTATGGCTACAGCCATTACTCGATCCCGCTGTCGCCGCCGCTGTTCTCCGGGCGCATTTTCGGGTCCGATCCCGCGCGCGGCGACGTCGTGGTCTTTCGCCTGCCCAAGGATGACACCACCGATTACATCAAGCGCGTGATCGGTCTTCCCGGCGACCGCATCCAGATGAAAGAGGGGCTGCTCTACATCAACGACGTTCC
>DASWQB010000283.1:0-2280 GCA_036398335.1 Afipia sp.
ACGTATCGGCGGCGATATTCCTGGCGCTGTCGCTGGTGGGCTACATCCTGTTCTTCAGCCTGCGTCACCGGCTACGGCAGACCCTGACATTGACGGCCGTCAGCCTGAGCGCCTTGGCCGCCATTTTCTACTGGCTCGTCCCCTAACTGGAAGAAAACATCGCCATGGCTCTCAACGCTCTGTTTTCCATCGCGCGCCGCGCCAACGCCCCGGAATCGGACGCCGAATTCCTCGTCGCCTGCTGGCGCATGGTGGCAAGTGGCGACGCCAACAGCCCCAGGCTTATCCGTGCCTTTGCCGGGCGCTATGGCGAGGATGCGGAGGCGATATTCGAACGCTTCTTCATCTTCTTGCGGGCGCTGGCACAGGGCACGCGCCGTCAACTGATCATTGGCAGGCCGGGACACGGCCATCTCACCATGGACGAATACCAGGTCACGTCCATGCTGCGCGCGGCGCAGATGGAAAACATCGACGCGCTCGACGCCCATCTGTCCTGGCTGACAAAGGAAGAAGGGCGCAAAGCCGTGTCGGCAGCGGCACAGGATCTGGCCCTGGCGCTGACAGCGAGCGATACGCAAGGCCTGCAGACGTCAAATGACATTAAATCCGTACACTAATTATATTTACGGACCCAGACTCAGCTTCCGGAGAGCTGTCTCCGGAACGGCCTCAACGCAGAGGCAGCGGCGCGGGCAGGCCGATCACGAATGATCGTCATCCTTGTGCGTCAATATCCTGCCAGTCCATTGGATTTAACCGGCTGACCTCGATACCGGACCCTACGGGTAGCAATATGCTCGTGATGTCCGGCTTGGCGCGAACGGCACGACCGTAATTTGCCACCTCTGTCCCGCCAGGACGCAGCATATTGTCTGCGACGATGATCGCGCCCGGCGCCAGCTTGCGATAAAACGCCTCCAGGCAGGGCACATACAGATTTTTCCAGAGATCGAGCAGCACGAAATCGATCGGAGCGGAAAGCTCGGAGATCAATGCCACCGCATCACCGACCCGGAAATCGACGTGATCCGCAAGGCCGGCCTTGATCGCCATCTCCTTGGCATATGCCGACTTGTAGTCCTGCAATTCCAGGGTGATCAGGCGCCCGCCAGCGGCGCGCGCCGCTTCCGCCAGCCAAATGCCGGAATAGCCGTAGGATGTGCCGATCTCCAGGATCGTCGGCGCCGCGAGGCTTTTGGCAAGGATATTGATGAGCTGTCCCGTCTCCGGCCCCACCGCCAACAGGCGCTGATCACGCTCGTCGCCATTTCCATCGGCATTGCGCGGCCGGTTTTGCTCGGCGCGGATTCGGGCGTGATATTCTTCCAATACCGCGGCGATCCGATTGTCCATCTGGTATCCTTGTTGAGAGCCCGTGAAAGTTCATCGGGTTAAATCGACGACGGCATTCTCCATGACTTTCCGGGCCAGTATTTCCCGGGCAAGCGCCGCATCGTTCTGGATCTGCTTGATCAGGGCGTCCAGGCCGGAAAAGCTTTCTTCACCGCGCAGCCACGCGACAATCTCGACGGTCAGCAACTGGCCATAAAGATCGCCGTCGAAATCAAAAAGATGTGCTTCCAGCAACGGTTTGACGATCCGGTACATGGGGCGAATTCCGAAATTGGCCACGCCGTCATACCGGTCGCCATCCGGCAAGATTACGCGTACCGCATAGACGCCGAACGCGAGCGGGCATCCGTCATCCAGGTGCATGTTGGCCGTCGGAAAGCCCATCGTGCGCCCCCTGGCATCTCCATGTTCGACCGGCGCCGATACATTCCAATAGTGCCCAAGAACCCGGGCCGCCTCGTCGGGGCGACGCTCCCACAAGGCTGCGGAAACCCGATCGTCCGATATCGCACTCAATGCCGTCTCCAGAATGAAAAGGGCCGAAGCACTAATAGCCCCGCGCGGCGCCGGCGGGACGGCGGCTGTCGTTCGCGCCTTGCAGCGACAGGCCGTTGGGGCCCTGCGCGACCTGCACCAGCTCGACGGCGCACCAGGGCGCCTGTTCCTGAACGCGGTAGCCCCGACTTTCCAGCTTTGCGCGCGCATCGGCAGATAGCGCGCCGGATTCGACAAACACGACATCCGGCTGACCCTGATAGTGAATGCGCGGCGCGTCCACCGCGGCTTGAGGCGTCATGCCGTAGTCGATGATATTGAGCGCCGCCTCCAGCGTGGCAGTGATGATGCGTGACCCGCCGGGACTGCCGAGTACCAGAAAGGGTTTGCCGTCCTTCAACACGATGGTGGGCGACATGGAAGATAGCG